>NZ_JAWOAR010000320.1:0-9240 GCF_046498435.1 Longimonas sp.
GTATGCAGCTCGTCGACAAACACATCGGCGGGGGCTTCGGTCAAGGCTTCGGCCAGATTCGACACGGCGCGCGCCTCTTCGACCAGTGCCTCGGAGACACGCGGGTAGAGGCTCAAGAGCGCCTGGTGGATGTCGTGGGCCCATTGCCCCATACGATACACCAGCATCCGCTCGTCGAAGTGGCGCACGACGGCAGCCATCGGGACCTCGTCGGATGCTGCGGGCACGGCGCTGCGGAGCAGATACAGCGCGGTGTTTGTGAGCGGGGTGCATGCCTCCCGAATGCGCTCCTGGGCACGTGCGGTAGACTCTTGCGCGCTTGGGTCGTGCCCCGCGCGGCGCTCGGCCACGGCCTGGCGCACATCGGAAGCGGTGGAGAGAGTGGCCAGCAGTGTGAGCGATTCGAGGACAGCGGCGGGTGACGGCGTAGCATCAGACACGGGCACAGGCAGAACCGGTTTGTAGCACAGTACAAATATGGACACGGCACGAGGGCCAAACTGCGTAAAGACGCTGGGCAGACGTCTTTACCTTGGCGCTCGTGCCGTGATGATAGAGCGGAAAGAGAGCGGGGCTACACTTCCAGGTAGTGCATAAATGCTTCGATGCGGTCGAGTAACTCGTCGTCTTCGTCACCAAAAGACGCCACTACATCATAGCCGTTGTGTTCCAATACATGGCGTAAACGCGTCGTATCGACCACATTTAGCTTGAGCGTTACACGAAGTTTGGTGGCATTTGTCTGCGAAGGGGTTTCGGAAGCGACAGCCAACACCTTTGCATCGTTTTGCTCGATGAGGTGCACCAGCTTGGCCAGGGCATAGTCGCGCGGATCTACCTCAAGCGCTAAGATAGCTCCTGTTGCCTGCGTTGAAAGCATTTGGGCAAAGGTGTCGAAGATGTCGTGCCGGCGAATCAGGCCGATGTACTGGCCTGTGCCATCCGTTACAGGTACTGTACTCAACCCATGGCGCACCATGGTGCGGGCGGCATCGAACACATGATCAGTGGGCTGTACCCCAATGGGCTGACGCGCCACCAGATCCGTAATGGTGGCCTGGTGCGTATCGGCTGTCATGAGCGCCTCCTCTGACATGATGCCAACAAGCTGGTCATCGGCATCAATGACGGGGAGATGACGCACGTGGTGCTCCATGAGGGCCCCCAATGCTTCTCCCACCGTATCGGTGGTGTGCAGAGCGGGCGTGTCGGTATGGATCGCGTCGCGGACTTTCATAACGCTCGCTCGGACGAAGCCGGCGGGTCTGTGAGAACACAGTGGATTAGAATATACCGCAAAGCCTATGCCGTTGTGCCATTGCGTACATCATATTGCAGGCTCGGCACATACGGTGCGGTCTGGCAGTGCGGTTTGGCGTGGGCACTACCATGTAAGAAGGTACCGCTCAGTGGGCGTCGCTGTTGTCAATCTACGAGGCCGACATATCGGCAGGGGTGTTGCTCGGGAGGTCGCTCACATGGCCGAAGTCGAGTGCTTCAATCAGTTCGGCAATGCGCTGGCCGTGCTTTTCGGAGGCACGGTACTGAATGCGTGCGATCGCCTGCGGCTTCGCGTCTTTCTGTGCATCGGTATAGGTGTATTCCTCATGGAGCACCTCGGCCTCCCGATGAATGCGTGCAATAAGTGCTGGCTCTGTTACCGGCAGCACGGCGGTGCGCTCTACGTAATCGGCGCGGATGAGGCTAAGCAGTTCGTCTTTCAGTGAGGTTACCCCGATGCCGCGTAACGCAGAAACAAACACCGCATCAGGATAATCGCGGCGGAGTGCGCGCAGCAGGTGAGTGTCATCGAGAGCGTCCACCTTGTTGAACACCAGCAGGCGCGGGATGTCCTGGGCATCGAGTTCGTCGAGGGTTTCGTCGACTACACGCATGTGATCTTCGAAGCGCGGATGCGTAACATCAATAACGTGCAGCAGCAGGTCGCTGGTGCGCACCTCATCGAGGGTGCTTTTGAAGCTTTCGATGAGGCGGTGCGGCAGCTTTCGGATGAAACCGACCGTGTCGGAGAGGAGCACCTCTTCGGTGCCATCGAGTGTGATGTTGCGCGTGGTGGCGTCGAGCGTAGCAAAGAGTTGGTCCTCGGCCAGCACCGACTCGTCAGCCATCGCGTTCATGAGCGTGGATTTGCCCGCGTTGGTGTAGCCTACAAGCGACACTTGTGTGTACGAGCGGCGCGCTTTACGCTGGGTCGTGCGCTGGCGGTCGATCTTTTCGAGCTTCTCGCGCAGCGTGGCGATCCGCTTGTCAATGAGGCGGCGATCGGTCTCAATCTGCGTTTCGCCGGGCCCCTTGGTGCCAATCCCTCCCTTCTGGCGCGACAGGTGCGTCCAGCGGCGGGTGAGGCGTGTGCGCAAGTAGTCGAGTTGGGCCAGTTCCACCTGCGTCTTGGCGGCAGAGGTCTGGGCCCGCCCGGCAAAGATGTCGAGGATCAGTCCGGAGCGGTCAAGGAGCTTTGCATCCATCTGGCGCTCAATGTTGCGCACTTGCACCGGGGCCAGATCATCGTCAAAGATTACAAGGTCTGCATCTTTTTGGGATACCAGGCGCTTGATTTCCTTGACTTTCCCCGAGCCAATAAACGTGGCAGGGTCGATGCGGGTGCGTGACTGGGTTACTCGGTCGGTAACGACAGCTCCAGCGGTGTGCGCGAGCTGTTCCAGTTCGTTGAGGTTGTCGCGCACCGCCCAGCGCGACGTGTCGGGCGTGATGACGCCCACAATGATGGCGGTTTCGGTTGTATCCGGAGACGTTGCAATCAAAGAGGCAACAGGGGATTTGTCTAAAGCATAGCGGAACGGGCGAAGCGCCCGCGTTTTGTGCGGGTTTAACGAATGCTCCAGGTGGGTGTTGCACCATCAGAGCAGACCGCTCTTCTGCGTTCACTGTTCGGATGGATGAGGGCGATACGCACTTTGCACTGCAAGCATAAACCGCGCGTCGAGCTTCTGGCGTACGATTGCTTCCATTGTGGCGTATTGTGAGACGGGCACATGCACATCAAGGCGGGCGGGAGCTGAGGGCCCATCCGTGCGATGCAAAAACATGAAGTGCGCGCCCCCGTCGTCGGTGGGCGATATGCTGTAGTCTACGACGCGCCCCCATGGCACAGCGGTGTCCATGCGATGCACGTCGGGCACGATGCCGTATTCGGTGATAATGGTAAGGTGTATGTTCCACAAAGCCGCAAACCAGCAACTCCCAATGGCAGGATAGCCGAGCGCAACGATGGGATGCACGGGATGGTCTGTGATCCAGGCAGCGGTGAGTCCAATAGCCACAAGGCTCAGAAAAAGGAGTGGACTTAGTGGGATGCCTTGTAATGGGCCGGTGCGCACGATGAGAAGGGGGCGCCGGATGCGCAGGCGGTGTAGGACGGCAGCGATCATAGCGGCTGCCATAAGCAGCGCAACGGCTAAAATGCCTATGTGATGTGCGGTGGCAAGCACGGGGAAGGTAGCAGACGCAAGAAAGAGAACCGACGCCTCAGGAATGCCCAGATGGGCAGGAAGCCCCTCACAACCGCCGTATGACGAACGCAGAAGGATTGGGCTTTTAGGCTGAAGAGGCCGCTGCTTCAGGCGTCCAGAGGCGAGCAACGATCATCTCAGCAACTAAGCACGCCAACGCCAGCATCAAAAAGACGTTCCAGAGTGCACCGCCTGCTTGCTGCTGTTCCAGCGCTTCGGCCACGGCTTCAGGACGTGCCTCAACCGATAGGGTCTGCACGGATGGAATGCCCAGTTCTTCGTAATGAGATACGGCTTCCCCTGCGTTGGCCGGTGAAAGATCGGTCAGGGCTGGGGCATGATTCACAGCAATGTGCTGTGCGGAGGCTTCCGCATCCCGCAGTGTATATATGCCGGGAGCAGACAGAGCCGGAAGTGTGAGGCGCGCTCCGCCCGGACTCGGGGCCGCCTCTATCTCGAACGCGGTGCCGTTGGGGCCTTCCAGGGTGAGTTCGGCATCGGGCGAAAGGCCCTGCACTGTGTGAGTTTCGGGGGTGCCCGTGCGCACTGAAGGGCCCTCGGCCGAGTCGCCAGCGGCTGCGTAGAAGATGGAGCGATACAGCAGCGGCACGAACAGCCCCCGGGTGGGCAGTTCGCTCCAGTCGAGGGTAGGTGCTACGGCAGCGGCCAGTGCGCGCCCCTGTCCAAGCGGCCACTCATACAGAAACGGGCTGCCGGTGGATAGTTCGATAAGCGATTGGCCGCCGCCCCGGGGCTGCCAATCGAGTGCCGCCCAGATCGCAGGACGCTCCAGCGAGGGCTCGCGCGTTGAGTCGCGGGCGTCGAACATGCTGTCGAAGAGCGGATGGTCGAAGGCGGCTCGTTCCAGGGTAGCCACAGAGGTGTCGCCGCCCAGAGCGCCGCTTATCCCACGTACCTGTCCGCCCCCCCACGAATCAAACAGCGCTGTGTAGCTATCGGCATCGGCATCGGGGTGGGGGAAGAGCAGCGCACCGCCGCCGCCTTCCACATACTGACGTAGCCGTGTGCGTTCGCCTGAGGCAATTCGTTTGGGGCCTACGAGAAGCACGGCATCATATGCACTTAGATCGGTCTGTGCAAGGGCCGCTCGCTCAACCACCGTCGTGTTGAAGTCTACGGCATCGCCTGCCACAGCCTCTGACAGCGCAAGCTCCACAAACCGCGTGGACTGCCCTGCGCCGCGTACAATCAGGACCTCGCGGGTGTCGGGGACGAAGAACGTTGCGTAGCGGGTGTCGTCGGGGGCGAAGGCGTCGCCTTCCAGTTCGGCGCGTACGCGTACCCAGCCACGGTCGGGGGGCGTGGCTGAAAAGGAGGCGGTGGCTGGGCTGTCGTCGTTGAGGGCAACGGTCGTTTGGGCGACGCGCTCGTCGTCGAAGTAGAGCGAGGCTGCCACTTCTTCTTGCGTAGATTCTGCTGTGTGGCCCACAGTCATCTCGACTTGAACAGGTTGCCCGGCCTCTACGATGGGGCTGGCCACGCGCAGTTCGGTAATTCCGGCATTGGGACGCGACTGCGTATCCACGGGAAGCAGGGCCAGCGTTACATCGGTAGGCCAGGCCGTGCGGAGCGAGTCGCCGAGGCGCGTGCGCTGAAAGTCGGAGGTGAGGTACACGACCTTGCGTGAGCGCTCGGAGGCGGATACGGCTTGGGCGGCGTTGAGGGCGCGGTCGGCCAGTGAGGGCGTGCCGCCACGGGGCGCAATAGCCTCCAGGTCAGCGCGTGCGGCCTCGCGGGTCCGAACAAGTCCGGGAGTTGACTCGGGGGTGGACACGGTAGGCCACACACCGGCTTGGTCGCCCGTGGATACGGTTTGGAGTACACCCTGGGCACGTTGGATGGCCTGGTCGAGGTAGGGGCCGCTGGGTCCGTCTTGCTGCATGGAAGGACTGTTGTCGACGACCACGCCAAGCGCCGAGCGAGCGTCGGGGCCAAAGAGCGTGCCAGTATCCTGGCCCCAATGGGGCCGCGCAAAGGCCATCACGATGAGTGCAATGGCCAGCATGCGCAGCGCCAGAAGCAGCCACCGTTTGATCTTAATCTTCTGTACAGCGGCCTTCTCGATCGTCTTCACGAAGGCCAGTGAACTAAAATCGACCTGCGTAGGCTGGCGTACGTTGAGCAGGTGCAGCATCAGCGGCACGCTCACGGCCGTTAGCGCCAGAAGGAGCAGGGGGTTTAGGAACGTCACGGACGCAGAGGCAAACTACCGGGCAGACAGTGTGGTGCGCGTGAACCGTCCCCTGGAAGATGCAGTTCCTCTACAACCGGGCGAGGCCTCTTTGGCAACCACCTTTCGAACTGCATCTGGATGATGGAGGTACAGCGCGCCTGGGCCCTGCACGGTGTAAACAGACGGTGTACATCCCCCCTGGATAGCTGCGTGAGACATGCGGAAATTATTCGAAGCCGTTGCATCCCTACAAAACATGAGCGATCGCTTTTCCGTACTGTGTGCTGTACATTCTACAATGCAGTCTTTTCGACACGGTCGGTGTCGCTTTTGGCTGTCGCCTCGTTTTCCTCCCGGTATCTTGCTCCCATGACCGACTCGCCCCCCCTTACACGCGCTGACCTACAAGGTAGTATTCGTATGACCGATGTTTCGGATCAACCTGATTCTGTTCGCACGGCTGTGGCTAAAGGTACGGTCGTCATTGGGCTAGAAGCTTTCGAACACGTGCAGAATGGCACGATTCGTAAGGGCGATGTGCTGAGCGTGGCCCAGATTGCGGGCATTATGGGGGCGAAGCAGACAAGTAAACTGCTTCCGCTGTGCCACGATGTGCAGATTGATGGGGTCGAGGTGGAGTTTACCCTGAATGCGGAGCGGCATGCTATTGACATTCGGGCGTTCACAAAGTCGAACGGGCTTACCGGCGTAGAGATGGAGGCGTTAACGGCGGTATCGATTGCTGCGCTTACCGTGTACGACATGTGTAAGTCGGTGACGAAAGAGATTCGCGTAAACGATGTGCATTTGCTTGCGAAGACCGGGGGGCAGAGCGGCAACTGGAAATCTAATGAGTAGCTTCTTGCTTCGGCCTGCCATCTGCACTTTTCTATCTGCTGCTGTCTATGCCTGATTCGTTTGTGGATTCGGGGGCCCGTGTGGCTCAACTTAGCACCTTTGCGGCGCTGGGGGCGCTTTCGTGCACGCAAGACACCACGCACACGGTGCTGAGCGAAATTAGCTCTATCGAGGGCACCGAGCCCGATCTGGTGGCCGAGGAAACGCTGTGCCTACTTGCTACCGTAACGGCACGCGCGATGGCTGTGGGACTGCGCGAACAGCCCGAACTGGCTGAGGCGCTGGAGGCTGTGCTCCTGCAACTGCCTTTTCAGTACCGCGATTATCTGATTGGTCGTACGATGGTCGAGCAGGAAGACCCGGAACTGGCGGCTACGGGCGAGGCGGTACGCGAGCGTCTGGCGAAAAAGCAACGCTTCTACGAAACGCATTTCCCTGAAGGGCAATTTCCCGGTCCGCGCGCGCTGGGCGACAAGCTGGAGCTGTGGATGGGCCGCGTGAGTCCGCCGGGCCTACCTACCACGCCACAAGAGCGCCTGCAGCAACTTCCGATTCAGGCTCCCATTGTGGCGCACGCCAAGCTCGTGCTGGCGTATGCCCGACAAGGCGAGGTGCCGGGGTAATGCAAGCCTTTGTGCCTGTTTGATTGGACCATGAGACTAGGGTGTTTGGGTGGTTCTTGTCTATGGGCTGGGCGCATTGTTTGTCTGAGTACCCGCCCAAGAGACAAACAAAAAAAGCGCCTGTCCCCCCCACCAGGGGCCAGGCGCTTAGAAATGAACTGAAGGCGAAAAGCTTGTGCGAATGAGGCGCGCATGCCTGCAAAGTGCAGCATATCCGGAAATGCACATTCATGACCCCTTGCCGTGTATATCATAACGTAGAACAGTGGATCGTTACAAAGTATGGGCTTGAGGGCGATGAGGATCGTTTTGAGAGGTGGGTGCGTCTCGACTCGTTTGATGCGTTATGCCAATGATGCGTTATGCCAATGATGCGTTATGCCAACTTCGCATGCTTTGCTGGAGGGATGGAGGTATCGAAGGATGAACGGGTGAACGAGAATATATCCAGCCGTCCACAAGAACGGGGCGGAGCCCCGCCGACGATTGGAGGAGAGAGGAGGATAGTGCTGTGTCAACGGTCAATGTGTGGGTTACAACATGCCTCGTTTACATGCTGTCATCTTGACTGCCTATGACCTGGTTCCGGCCTGAAGCCGTTTGGGATGGATCGACTGGTAGTCTTCGATGTAGGGCTGTTTGTTCTTGATCATTCCACAGAGAATGCGCAGGAGCTTGTTGGCGATGTTGTTGAACACGAGTAGCTTCGGCTTCCCTTCGGCCCGCTTGCGATGGAAGTACGCCCGGAACCGGTCGGTATGGGTTCGAACCGATCGCGCAGCCAGATGCAAGAGCTTGCGGATCATTGAGGGCCCGTAGCCCCGCGAGGTAGGTGTCTTCTTGCGTTTTCCGCTCTGGTGGGCGTTGGGGCAGATGCCCAGGTAGGCCGCCAGTTTGCGATACTGAGGCTCTTCGGTAAACCCGTTGGTCAAGACCAGCATGTGAGCGCCCAGAAGCAGCCTCGCTCCCGGAGCACTGGTGACGATGGCGACCATCTGGGCCATCCTCGGGTGCTCGTCAATCAGATCGCGGATTGCCTGTTCGAGCGCCTCGATCTGATCAGCCAGATGCGCGATGGTCTCCTCAAGGGTCTCGTTGGCCGCAGGCGTCTGCACGGGCTTGTGCCGGAGCGATTGCCGGGCGTTTTGAGCCGCCGTTTTTTGCTCGACGAGCTGTTCACGGGTGGTCAAAAGCGTCTGCACCCGCTCGACGACGACTTCGTTCGGGGTCCATAGCTCAAGACGATCCTGGTAGCGGTAGCCGTACCCAGCAATTCGCTGGCTGTCGAGCGCGTCGGTTTTCGGCTCCTCGTCGAACGCTTTCCAGACGGCGTGCGGGTCCAAAAGCACCAGGTCAAGGCCCAGGCGGTGCAGTTCATAGCAGAGCGTCTCGCTGTAGACGCCCGTGTTCTCGACGCAGACGAGGACCTGGTCCTCGGGGACGTTCTCCTCGCTGAGCCAGTCGCGCAAGGCCGCGATTCCCTCAGGGTCGTTGGTAAACTTTCGAGGGCCGATAAGCGGGTGATCAGGCGTTGTGAAGACCGACGCCATAAGCGACTCCGACGCCGGATCGATGCCGACAAAGTACGTCATAGCAAAAGCGTGAGCAAAAGTATGAAAGAGTAACCTGAACAGATAGCCGAAGTAACTGCAGAATGAGCTGGCTCTGTTAACAAGCTGGTTGGAACGCTTGGATGCCTATGTAGCTTTGCTCTGCAAGAGGACGGGGGCCTTGGTCAAGGTCTAAGCTCAGGGCTTCGAGCGGAGCATAGGCTTCTTCCCATCCTCACTCCGGTAAGGGGCAATATACCCCTCAAAGTTCTTTTGTGCAGGTCTAACAGAGCGGAGCGAAGCGGAGTCCTGACACGAGCGAAGCGACTGATGAACGCAGTGAATAAAGATCTCCCCCAAGGTTGGCAGGGCCGTCCAATCGCCTATAGCCCCGCTGAGCGTCGAGGAGGCCAGGAGGCTTTGCCGAAAACCTTGTTTGGTTATCCCCCATGCTTTCAGCACAGAAGGAGCCCGGAAATACCGCCGGATTAGATATATTCCCCAAGGAAAGGCTATGATGACGT
>NZ_JAWOAR010000019.1:0-8504 GCF_046498435.1 Longimonas sp.
GGCAGGTTGATCGACTGCCGAAAGGCCGTCGTCACGGTCGGACGAAGACTGTCGCTGGCCGTGCTAAAGTTACTAAAGCGGTGCTGTCCGCCGCCGGTAAAGAACCGTTCATACGGACTTGCGGAGTAGCGGCGGTTCATGGCAGCATCCAGCAGGTCGCGCCGCGAGAGCGCGGGATTGCGCTGCAGTTCGCCCAGCGCCCAGCGCGAGAGCGCGTCGTTATTAGCTACCGGCACCGCCTGCAACGAGTCGGCAGACCGCCCGGCGTGGGTGTCGTAGAGCTCGTCGATCAACTCCAGGTACGTAACCAGCGTGCGCAGCTTGGCGGTTGACCCCAGTTCGAGCTTCGCCCCCCGGTTGATGTCGAACGGCCCGTCGAACGTGTCGGCTTGCAGGCGCACCACGTTGGCGGTAGAGTCGCGCTCGTACAACACCACCGCGTACTCAACGAGCGACGGGTCACCCCGGTCAAGCATGCGCGGTCCCGCAAGCCCGGCCTCGCGGACAAACGCCGGGTCCTGAAGCCGCTCCAGCAGTCCCGCCACCGCGCGCTGTGCCGAAGCGTCGTAATGTGTGTGCGTCGTCAGGTCGAGGCGGTCCAGCGCCGGAAGCGAAGGCATCGACAGCTGTTGCAGCAACTGGATGCGCGTGGCACTGGCGGCCTTCCGGGCAATGAACGACTCGGTGGCCGGAGCCACGGCTCGCGTGCGGCGTTCGGGACGGTTGGCCAGGGCGGCATCACGCATATCGGGAGAGATGATGCCCGCTTCGGCCAGCACGGGCAGATACGCATCGGCCAGCTCCGTGAGCGCCTCGTGCCCGGCTTCCGACAGGAAAAAGCGCGAGGGGCTGCGCGTCGACAGGATAAGCTGCAGCACCTGCCGGTAGGCCAGCGCTTGGGCGTCCGACGGCGTCGCAGTGGTGTCGGCGGCGCGCAGGTGGCGATTTACCGTGTCGAGGTCGGTGTTGTACCAGGCCCAAAGCCCGTCGCCCAGGCCGTTCACCTCGCCGTGTCCGGCAATGGCGGCCAGCGGAAGCAGGTTCAGGTACTCGGCCACCAGGCGGCGCCGCGCCTCAATCGTTTCGGGGCCATGCAGGTAGCTCTGCACCGAGGCCGAGGCCATCTGGCGCAGCTTATCGATCGGGCCCGCGGTCTGCCCGCCCGGCGAGTTGCGCACCTTGTCGAGTTGTGTGGCCAGCGTGCTGCCGCCGGGGCCGTCTTCGGTGAGGCCCAGCGCATCGCTAAGCTGACGCCCTGACGCGTACGCAAAGCGCCGCCACTCAATCGCTGGATTTTTTCGCGGAGGGGCAGTGCCGAGCAGCGCGCGATTTTCGATGAAGAGCAGCGTTTCGCGCGCCAAGCGTGGAATGGAGTCCGGGGCGGCGTACACGCGCTGCGGGTAGCGGGCCGAAGCCAGCGGGACTGCTGAGCGGTCGAGCACGTCGAGGCCCGTCTGCTGCTTTGGCACATAGGGCGGAGCAAGCCCGATGTCCATGTGCGTAGCAAACCGGTCGGAGACCCGCGCCTGACGGGCAATCGCGAAGCGTCCGCGCTGCGTTAGGCTGTCGATGAACGCAGGCAGCGCCACGTATCCCAACCGCTCATTGAACGGGCCGGTCGTAGGGAAGCGAATCGACGGGCTGGGGCCGTCGTCGACCTGGTACGTGAGCCCCGACGCATACTGTGACAGCAGCGTCGACTGCAGGTACGACGTGCGCAGTTCGGCGCGGATGAGCAGCACGAGAGGTACACTCAGCGCACACGTTAGCATCAGCGCGCGGGTCCACGGCGGCGCGCTTCGTATCCACCCAGCTACGGCTTGTCCCCACGCCCCCACGCGTTGGGTGGCAGGGTGCTCTGTGAACGACTCGATAAAAGAGGAATCAGATGAACTCATCATGAATGACTCTTAACCACAGAAAGAGGGCTCTGTTCACAATAATACGTTCCTTGGCTGTGCGCAACCAAAAAGATGCAAGTGCACCGTAACACGGCAACGTAACACGTCCTCAACGGGGTGAACCCGTATCGCCGCTTGCATTATGAGGGAGGCCCATGCACCGCCTTCTTCACAACACATCACACCACCATGGAATATCGCCATCTTGGACGCTCGGGACTCAAGGTATCAGCGCTCTCGTTTGGATCGTGGGTTACGTTCGGCGACCAAATCGACGAGGACCGCGCCCGTGCCTGCATGAAAGCCGCCTATGACGCGGGCGTCAACTTCTTCGACAACGCGGAAGCCTACGCCAGCGGGCAAGCCGAGGTCATGATGGGCAATATCATCCGCTCCGAAGAGTGGACACGCTCGGATCTGGTCGTGTCCACGAAAATCTTCTGGGGCGGCTCCGGGCCCAACGACCGCGGCCTCTCGCGCAAACATATCGTAGAGGGCACAAAGGCGTCGCTGCAGCGCATGCAGATGGACTACGTGGACCTGATCTTCTGCCACCGCCCCGATCCCGAAACGCCGATTGAGGAGACGGTGCGGGCCATGAACCATGTCATTGACCGCGGCTGGGCGTTCTACTGGGGCACCAGCGAGTGGACCGCCGAGCAGATCCGGCAAGCATACGAGATCGCGCGGCGCGAGCATCTCATTCCGCCCGTCATGGAGCAGCCGCAGTACAACATGACGCATCGCCAGAAGGTGGAGCACGATTACCAGCCGCTCTACCGCGACTTTGACCTCGGCCTCACCACGTGGAGTCCGCTCGCCAGCGGCATCCTCACGGGCAAGTACAACGACGGCATCCCCGAAGGCAGCCGCCTGGACCTCGACAAGTACGCAGGACTCCGCAAGCGCCTGGAGAGCGCAGAGGGCCAGCGTCAGTTGGAGGCGGTGCGGCAGCTCACACCGATCGCCGAGAACGAACTCGACTGCACGATGGCGCAGCTTGCGCTGGCATGGTGCCTGAAGAACGAGCACGTAAGCACCGTGATTACGGGGGCCTCGCGTCCGGAGCAGGTGCACGAAAACATGGAGGCGCTGGAGGTGGCCAAGCGGCTCAGCCCCGAGCACATGGCGCGCATCGAAGACATCCTCGACAACGCGCCTGCCGCCTCCACCAACTGGCGGAATGCGTAGCCCATCACGTCGGCTCAATGCCAACGTCCGCTGTCAAGAGAGGGGCATCGATTCCGGCGGGTCTGCAACGGATGGAAGCAAAAGGCCGGGTTCTTCCAGACCGTTGCTCCACACGAGGACGAGGGCCGACTGACCACGTACATCCGGTGCGTTGTAGAGAAACGATACCGCAATGCTGCAACCGGATCTGGTATAATTGCGGTCTTGGCCTCCCGGGGGATCCAGCTTCCTGCTGTTTTCGGGAGTCACCTGGGAGGCGGTGCCGTGCGATAGTGTGCGATAGGCAGCACGAACGATTGAACAACGCTCGCCGGCTTTCGGGAAGCGTCTGGATGCCCACAGTGCACACTATTGACCGCCTGTCAGAGCGGCCCGCCGCCTTGCCTATTGGCAATGTTCTTGAAAATAACGGATATTAAGGGGGTGTGTGTCATGAAAAGGGATGCAGCGGCGCTAAAGTTATCCACAGGCTATCAACATCTATCCACAGCCTGTTTTAAATAACAGATATTAAGGCGGCACACTGTAAAAACAGCCTTTAACGCGCGCTGAACGGGGTTTAGTAGATTGTGTGTATACGGGTGGAGCGGTGCCTGTCGCTATCCACAGTATTCCCCAAAGTTATCCACAGGTTGTACACAGGGTATACAGGGGATTCCCAAAGTTATCCACAATGCGCTATCCGCCCCTTTTCTGAATAACCGTTATTTTTTAGTGAGTGGTTTTATGGGAGGTAGAGGCCAATTGTGCCCTTTGTACATCTGACGTAGCCTCCACAGATCGAGGCTGCGTGGCTCCCTTCACGATGCCGTGACCGGACGTCGTCGGTAGGCCAGGTAGGCGCTTCCCCCTGCGCCCAGCACGGCAAATCCGGCCAGCACGGCAAAGAGCACCGTTGGGGTAGACCAGTGTAAGATGCTGCCCGCAATGCCAGCACCGAGGGCTCCCACGCCAAACACGCCCAGATAGGTAAACCCATACGAGAGCCCACGCGCTTCGGAGGGGGTGTACTCAGCTACGGTTGCCTGATACAGCGGCTGCACAATGAAGAGGGCCACGCCAAGCACCGCGCTAACTGCCAGGAGCGAGGCGGTTCCCATCTGTGCCAGCGGCCAGAACACTACACCCAGCACCGTCAGCATTGCAAACGCACCGACGAGGGCCCACTCGGTACGTCGGTGGTCGGTAAGCCAGCCGCCAGCATACTGCCCGGCCATACCCACCATGAGCAACGCAGCATACACGTACCGGCTGGGCTCAAGGTCAACAGCGGTGTCAAGCACGAACACGTCTTCGAGCAGATTGGGCAAAAACGTTAGCATGCCGCGGTAGTAGAGCCCCGACAGAATGACAATTCCGAAGACAACCGCAAAGCCCGAGGCAAACAGCACGCGTGTATGCGTCCAGAGTTGAGCAAATGAGGCTGGAGTTGGTGGACTTGTTGCCTGGCTTGCGGCCTCATTGGCTTGGGGGTCGGCAGCCGTTTCGTTGAAGGAGGCTTGCGCGGCATAGATCGTAGCGGCCAGTGCCGGCAGCGCCAGACAGGCCGCCACCACGCGCCAGTCCACAACCAGCAGAAGCAGTGCCGTGCAGAACGGACCGAGCGCAATACCGGCGTTTCCTGCCATCCCGTGTAGGGCCAACCCCTTACCACGCTGCACGACTCCACGCGAGATGAGCGTAAGTCCTGCCGGATGGTAGATGCTGGCCGCCAATCCCCACAGCACCAGCGCCGCGCCAACAGTCCACAGTCCCGGGGCCAGGCTCAGCATCAGAAACGACGCGCCCATGCCCGCAAGGCAGGCCACGATGAGGTGCCGCGAGCCCCAGCGGTCGGCCAAGATGCCTGCAGGAAGGGCCCCCACACCGTACAACCCGTATCCGACCGAGACGAGTGCGCCCAACACGGCAGTTGAGGCGCCGAACTCGGTAAGCCACAATGTCATCAAAATGGGGATTGACAGTTCGTAGGTGTGCACCATTCCATGTCCTAATGACGTGAGGATGATGATGGCGCGGTCATTGCTGCTCATATTAGATGCCTGTTCAGGAAACCCTGTTAACGCGTAGTGGTGGCAGGAACGATAACTTCACACATGCGGGTGTTACGATAGCGGCATCAGTAGTACTCACTGCATGGTGCTCGGAACGACGCACCGCTGTGCCCGAATAACAAGAGCGCTTGTTTCACAACTGAACGTATTACTATGGCCGAATCTACCCTCGAACTTTCCGACAGTACTTTTGAGGACGATGTCCTCAACGCTGATCAGCCCGTGCTGGTTGATTTTTGGGCGCCCTGGTGTGGCCCGTGCCGCCAAATTGCTCCGACCGTAAACGCGGTTGCTGAGGAATACGAGGGTCGTGCCAAGGTAGGAAAATTGAACGTCGACAACAACCCGAAGACGGCGCAGGAGTACGGCGTGCGCTCCATCCCTACGCTGCTCGTTTTTAAGGATGGCGAAGTCGTTGATCAGGTGCTGGGCGCCGTGCCGAAGTCCGAACTCACCAAGCGGCTCGACAAACAGCTCGCACAGGCGGCGTAACTCCAGTGCGCAGCGTACCTACAACTGCACAGCATGAGGCCTGCCTTCTACCGAAGGCAGGCCTCGTTTTTGGTAGGGCGTAGTGCCGTGTCACACGTCAATGGTTGGGTAGCTCACGCGAATGATTGTTATGGAAGTCCACAAAAGATCCCGGATCTGCTCCCGACGGTGGTCGGGATGGTCCGGGATGACTATAAAATGGGAGTCCATGCGTTACCCTATGAATCACGCGTGACAGAGCAGTAAGTGACCTCAACAATGGTTTTGGGGATTGCCGGGTGGATTCCCCTCTATCCTACCTGTCCTCCCCGAGGAGGAAGGAACCGTGGAAGGCGTTCCTCAAGTCCCCCTCAGAGGAGGGGGATGTAGGGAGAGGGATGACGTAAAATCATATAGATCAAACACGTATTTGAAACGCAGCATCGTACGAATGAGAGCGTGTATTAAGTAACGTCGGGGCGCACATGATACCGGTTTGAAACGCACAAACCCCCAACTTCATGCCTGTCTTTACTTATTACTTTCTTTCTTGCTTGCTACTGTGGTGTTGTGGTGTCGTGTGGTGTGGTGTGGACCCCTGCTCCATCGCGCTGCTTGATGAGCATGACAACCGACATGCCCCCCAAAAGCGTCGCCAATCCTGCAAAGGCCACGTTCCATCCAAGTAGATCTGCTGTTACGCCTGTAGCCACGCTTCCGGTGGCTCCCAAAACCATGTAGCTGGTCCGAATCAGTCCGAAGCCGGCTCCTCGCTCTTCCGCAGTTAGGTGATCCATAAATTTGGGCAAGAGGGCCGCCCCCCAGCTCATGGCGATTCCTGCGCAGAAGGTGGCCACAGCGAGTATCCAGAAGCCATGTCCAATGACAAACATCCCGTATCCAATAGCTCCTATGGTGGTAGCAAATGTAGCCGCCGGGTAGCGCCCAATTCGATCTGACAGCTTTCCAACAAGCGGCTGGCCGATGCCCTGCACAACGAAATAGGCCGAGAACAGCGCTCCGGCCCCGGCTTCGGTATATCCGTGGTGCTCCACCAAAAATGTGGGCAAAAACGAGGCGGTAGCTTGCCACACAAAGGCGCCAACCAATGACAGAACTCCCGTCCACAGGATAGGAGGACGCGCAAGAAGTTCAGCGATGGGGCGCACTTTGACACGATCCCACACGGCGGTGTTGGGACGCGTCGGCGGGGTAGTGCGTACCGTGCTCATAAAGAGCAGGGCCGTGGGAAGGGCAACTATCGCCCCAATGGCTACGGCATATCGCCATCCGAACAATGCCCCCACTGCTCCTGCAGCAACAGGAATTGCAATGCCTGCCAAAGGGGCTCCGGCCGAATGGATGCCAATGGCTGTGCCCGTCTGTCGAAAGGTGCGCGTAAGAAGAGAAGTCGCCGCACTGTAGTGCAGTCCGGCCATGGCACCCAGCGCAACAGTTCCTACAAAGAACAGCGCATAGTGTGGGGCCAAAGCCAGCAGCAAGCTGGTGAAGGCTGTGCCCCCAACGGCCAGCAGTACGACCCTGCGCTCGCCCCACCGGTCGCCCAACAAGCCGCTGGCTCCTCTTCGCCTGGGAAGCGCAGGACGTAGCCGAAGTGCTGCGCTGCGGCCTGCACGGTGGCGTCGCGGTGCAGCACGCAGGTCTCGTAGCCGATCTCGCTGTCCAGCCGGCTCGGGCGATTGCGGGTGTAGACAGCTCTGTAGCTGCCCTCCCCATCGGGCAGCTCGATCTCCACGTCCGACTGACGCTTCAACGCAACCCCGTCATCCAGGAGCATCGTCTGTCCACCTATCAGCTGCGCTGCGATCCGCAACCCCAGCTCCCTGGCCGTCGTTAGGGCTGAGACCGCGACAAACCCCAGCTGGGGGTCCACGGCATAGAATGACGCCCACGCCGCTCTCTCGTCGGTGAATGCAACTGGTTCCATAGCACCTCCTAACATGCACGGAGGCGCGGCAGGTGATGTACTGCCGCGCCTCCATATCTCCGCTGGCTGCTGCTGGCTCCCTCGGACCGCCCTGCCCGCGGCCGGGCAGTCAGATTATTACACCTTGTCCTCTCAGTGTCGTCGCGACACGCCGCTATCCGCGTGCGTCCAGCTTGTCAGGTCTCCCTGGTCCTGCCCCACCATCGTTGGGGTATTACAATACAGCTGGTGGAACTCCCGGGAAGCTTCACCCCGAAAGCCAGGACGTCCATACCCTCTCCCGAGTCACTGAGACCATCTGGGACTACGCTAATACTACCCTCCATCAGCTCGGCATCCTTCCGGCAGATCCCAGCTGGATGGGACGCGGCCGTCAACGTGCTGGCCGTCGTGGTCACGATGCCTTCATCATGACGAACCCGGCTGCGCAGTCGGCGCCAATGGTGGCTTTGGACGCGCGGAGGGGAAAAGGGATGGCGTGTTCGTCAAAGAAGCACGAAGTGAGAGGGGAACGTCAGGACACTCAGAAACGCCATCCTCGTAGGCACCGAGTGCACTTCACCCGGACAATGCGTGACCAGAACAGGCTGGTCTTACGGAGCGCACCGCAAAGTGGCAGGTGCGTCATCAGAATAGGCCCAGAATAGAGCGCTGGTGCAGGTATCCTTGCCCTCATCCCAGGCTTCTACGAGAGTGGTGCTCCACAACGCGGTCACAGAAACTCCACGTGATCGCGCATATCACCGAGCTCAAGCACCTGATAGATTGGCATCAGGCCACGAACGATTTCGCCGATCGGCGTCTGCTGAGGGCATACGCGATGCCAGCACGGCTGAACCCCTCAGCGTGCAGACGAAGGAAATCAGCGTCCTGTGTGAAGACGACCCAGCCCTCAGCGGCGGCTGACGCAAGGTGCTCTTGGTCTGAGGCCGCGCGTAG
>NZ_JAWOAR010000100.1:0-12893 GCF_046498435.1 Longimonas sp.
GGCGGCCAGGACATGTTCCTGCAGATCAGGAAATGTTTCGATGATCCAGGTTGCACCTTCCTGGTCAAATTTTTTGCCGGCATGAATTTTTATGCGGCCCCGGAAGTTGCTTTTCCAGGATCTGTTTTCGACCGGCTTGAGGCCCAGAACGATCATTGAGGCCCATGGCTGGCGGATGGATAGTGTTTTCATCTTTGAATCGGCGCCTTGCCTGTCCTGAACTCGATTCAGGATCTGGATGACGGGCGTTGGGGGGCTGTGCGACTTCTGAACCTATAGCACAACCCGTTGTGACAGAGCAATAGTTAGCAATACTGTGAGAAACCGTGCTCTTCTGGATCAGATGCTGCTGTGCGCACGCATCATCACACAAAACGCAAAAGCGCCCCATCCGTCTCCGAACAGGGCGCTTGCAGATGTGCGTTGTGCTGTAAGTGCGCGCGTTACGCCGGCTCGCCCGCTTCGGCATCTTCAAGAGCCACACCTTGCAGGCCCATCGCGTTGTACGTGGCACCTTCAAATGCGTCGAGGGTAGACTGCACCTCGTTCATGATGGCCTGGGGCCCTTTGGCGTAGTCGAGGTCAAGGTTCACATGATCGGCAATGTGCGGCAGAATCTCCCAGCTGGGCTTGCAGTTGATGCGGTGCGATTCGTTGTGCCAGCGGTCGAACGGCGTGCCGTGCTCGTCTTCGCGGCTTTGGCCCATCTCCATCATGAGCGTGCGATTCACGCCCTGAATGGCTTTGGCCGGACGCACACGCTGGGCGCGCCCGTCCTGGTTAACGTAGGTGCCTACAGTTTCCACCACCATGGCAGCAGGCAGCGCCACATCCACAGCAGGCAGCGTTTCGTTGGTCGTGTTGTAGTAGTGCAGAATCACATCCACATCTTCGAGGTCGGCCAGCGCGCACAGCTCCGACGCCACCGGGTCGTCTTCGAGCACATAGAGCACATCGATCTCGCCGTTTTGGATGCGCGTGCGCAGCATCTGCATGTCGGCTTCGCGGATGCCGAGGCGCTCGCAGCCCTGCGCATTGGGCGTCTTATCGTCGGTGATGAGCCAGTCGTCGCCCGCCCCGGGTTCGATGTGCGGGATGTAGACGGGCGCATCGGCCCCGAGATGCTCGGCCAGCTGCGTCAGCAGGTAGTTGTCTTCGACGGTCGCGTAGGCAGACCCCACAAACTGGATGCGGTCGCCATCGGCAGGACCCAGCAGCGCGGCGGCCTTCGCGTAGGCCTGCGTCCAGGTCACGTCGTCGAGCACGCCATTGCGGCGCACCTGCGGGCCTTCGGGACGGTCGTCGTTGAAGCGGTCGTAGACGAGGCGATCTTCGTCGGGCAGCCAGTATTCGTTGACCTCCATGTTCTGGCGTGGCGTGATGCGCAGCACTTTGTTGTCGCGCACCCAGTACTCGCAGTTTGCGCCCGTCGCGTTGGTGGTTACGATGGAGGGCGATGAGCTCATCTCCCAGATCCGCGCCTTAAAGCGGAAGTCGGATGCCGTGAGCGCGCCCACCGGGCACAAGTCAATGGTGTTCATCGAGTAGGCTTCGTCGAAGTCCTCGCCCGGCGCCGTAATCGGGTAGTTTTGCACGCCTCGCTGGTTGATGGTGAGCTGTCCGCTCTCCGAAACCTCGTCCGTAAAGCGCGTGCAGCGCGTGCAGTTGATGCAGCGCTCCGCATCCAGCGTAACGCGGGGGCCGAGTTTGACGCGCTTCGGCTTATGTACCTTGCGGAACTCAAAGCGCGAGCCTTCGGGGCCGTACTTGTATGCTTGAATCTGCAAGGGGCAGTGCCCGGCCTGGTCGCAGATGGGGCAGTCGAGCGGGTGGTTGATGAGCAGGAACTCCATCGTGTCTTTCTGTGCCTCGCGCACGGCATCGGAGGTGCGGTGCGTCTTCACCACCATGCCGTCTTGCAGGCCAATGGTACAGCTTGTCTGCATCCCCGGCATAAACTGGATGTTGGGATTGCCCTCTTCATCCGTGACCAGCTCGCCGGTAGCCCGGTCGCGCTCGGGTGTACCTACCTGCACCAGGCACTGCCGGCAGTTGGCCGGAATAGACATGGCAGGGTGATAGCAGAAGTGCGGCAGCTCCACGTCGTGGTCGAGGCAGAACTGAAGCAGCTTGTCGTGGTGGTCGGGATCGTATTCGTAGACCTGGCCATCAATCTCAACAGTAGGCATAGCCGGAGCAAAAAGTTAGGTCAACAGAAAAAAGAGGGAGGCGCACCAACGGCTACCCATCGGAGGCGGTGAGGCGGACGCCGTCAGCAATCATGTGATACGACGGGGCGGGGGCTTCGGTGTCGGCAGAAGCTTCAGCGCCATCGCCGTGGTCTTCGTGCGAGGGGGGCTCCTCGGCCACGAGGCGGCCTTGCACCGTGGCCCATCCGCTGGCATCGGTAGGCACCGTAAATGCGTATTCATCGCTATCGGTTCGCGCCACCTCCACGCGCAGCGGTGGCGTATCGGCGCCCGTGTCGAGCGCCAACCAGCAGCCTTTGTGTTCGCATACCGACGAAACGCGTCCTTCGAGCACCAGCGTTTTTTCAGTAAACTGAGCCGGATCGGTGGCAACACGCTGTACAGGCAGAGCCGTGCCCGCATCAACAGCAGCGCCGTATTCGGTGTCTGCCGATTCGTTCGGGGCGGCCTCGTCGCTGGCGCATCCAACGATGCCAACCAGCAGCGTCAGGAGCGCAGCCAGCAGGGCAGGTGCGTTGCGATGAACGGGCATAGCAGAGGGTATGTAGCTGTTAATGGTGCGAGTGGGCCGGTTCGTTACGCGGCGGTGGCTCCTGCGGTGGAGAGGTCGGCGCCGGTGGGATGCATCGACGGCTTGCACTTGGCCTCGAAGTCTTCGCGGAATCGCTTCACGGTGTTGCGCACAGGCCAAGCTGCAGCATCCGCAAACGCGCAGATGGTGCGGCCCTCCATCTGATCGCACAGGTCGAGCAGGAGGTCCAGGTCGCGCATGTTTCCTTCGCCCTCGTCGATGCGCGTCACGATGGCTTCAAGCCAGCCGGTGCCTTCGCGGCAGGGCGTGCACTGGCCGCAGCTTTCGTGCTGGTAGAAGTGCGTCACGCGGCGCAGGTACGACACCATGTCGGTGTCTTCATCGAGCACCAGCATGCCGCCGGTGCCGAGCATGGAGCCCGCCTCTTGCAGGCTCTCAGAGTCCATCGTCACCCCGTCGATGCCGTCTCCCCGCAGCGGGGGCACGGAGCAGCCGCCCGGTACAATAGCTTTGACGCCTTTGTCGTCGATGACGCCCTGCGCCACCTCGTCGATCAGGTCGGTAATGAGCATGCCGGTCGGGTATTCGTACACGCCCGGGCGGTTCACGTGGCCGCTGATGCCGTAGAGAATGGGGCCGGGGTGCGCCTCGGCGCCCGTATTGGCGAACCACTCGCCGCCGTTCTCAATGATGAGCGGCGCGTGTGCGAGCGTCTCCACGTTGTTAATGGTTGTCGGACTCGCCCAGAGGCCTTTCTGCGCCGGAAACGGTGGTTTGTAGCGCGGATAGCCGCGCTTGCCTTCGAGGCTCTCCATGAGGCTCGTCTCCTCCCCACAGATGTAGGCGCCTGCGCCTTTGTGGAGGACGATATCCATGGAGAAGTCGGTGTCCATGATGTTATCGCCCACATAGCCGTTGTCGTAGGCCTTTTGGAGCTGGGCTTCCATGAGGCGAATCCAGTCGGCGTATTCGCCCCGCACGTACACGTAGCACGCGTCGAGTTGCATGGCGTAGCCCGCAATCAGGATGCCCTCGAACATGAGGTGCGGGTTGTACTCCATGATCTGCCGATCCTTGAACGTACCCGGCTCGCTCTCGTCGGCGTTACAGGCCAGATAGCGCGGGCGGTCGTCGGGCTCGGGCATGAAGCTCCATTTCAACCCGGTAGGGAAGCCCGCGCCTCCGCGTCCGCGCAGGTTCGAGGTTTTCACTTCGTTCGTGACCGACTCGGGCGTCCAGTCGTCGCTGGTGAGCACCTCGCGCAGGCGGTTGTAGCCGTTGGCCTCTTGTTCGTAGACCTCCAGTTTGTGCAGATCGCGAATAGGGGGCAGCAGAACGCGCTCGTAGTTGCGCCAGTCGCCCGCTTTGGAAGTTCCGTTGTTCAGTTCCATAAGAGATTCGGGGGTTGGGCGGCACGCAGCGCGAGGGCTGCTATGGCCGAATGAACAGTAACAGATGCGGAGGAAGGTGCGCGTCGCAAAAGGCGTGCGCTGCAATGCGCGGTAGCCTCAACGCTGTAGCGTAGTGCTCAGGCCGCCTGCTCGGAGGGAGCCGGGGCGGGGTGCAGCCATGTGTGCAGCAGATCGAGCGTGCGTGCACGTTGATTCCAGTGCGTCCAGAAGTAGACCGCGCCCGCGCCATGCAGTGCTGCGAAAGCGGCCCCCGCAGCAACCACCCCCAGTATGTCGAGCGATGACAGCACGCCGGCGGTGGTCAGGTACTGATGCACAAGGCCGGTAGGTAGCGCCACGGCCAGCAGGGCCATAACGCCGCTAAGCCCATACAACCAGGTGCGCTGTCCATTCCACTCGTTGCGCAGTTGCTCTACGGCGCGGACTCCCTGCTTCTGCACCAACGCGCGTTCGCGCCGCGAGAGTCGGTCCATCAGCACATCGGGAGGCGGAGCAGCGGTGTTCATAGCACGGGGGGATGAGACGCAGGAAAGCAGAGCGCAGGTCGGTGCAGGGGCTACTTCACTGCTTGAGAGCGCGGCGGCGTCTGGTAGGTTTCGGTAGCCTCTGCATCAGAGCGACGGTTCCCGCCCATCTCGTCTTCGTCTTGCGGCAGCGTCACCGACACGAAGGGCGGCATTTTGCCCTCTTTCAGGTCGTCGAGCAGCGCGTCCACCTTGTCTTTCGTCAGATTGTGCACGTACGGGCCATTGGTGACCTGCATCATGGGGGCCGAGCCGCAGCATCCCAGGCACTCCACCTCTTCAACGGTAAACATACCGTCGTCTGTCGTCTCCCCTTTGTGGATGCCGAGCTTCTCTTCCAGGTAGTGCAAGATGTCATATCCGCCCATCATCTGGCAGGAGAAGCAGGTGCACACGTCGAGCACAAATTTACCCTTCTCCTCCTTGTAGTACTGCGTGTAGAACGTGGCCACGCCGTAAGCACGCGCGTAATCCATGTCGAGCGTGTCGGCGCACAGCCTAATGGCTTCGGGCGGCAGGTAGTCAAACTTTTCCTGGGCCATCCAGAGCAGATCCATGATGGCCGACTTGGGGTCGGGATACTTGGCTTTCCGCTCCTCAATGCGCTCCTGCTCCGCATCGGTCCAGACCAGCTCCTCGTCAGGGATCTGCTGCTCGGGCTGCTGGTCGGGCAGCTTTACAATGGGGCGCTTGATGTCAAATTGAGACATGTTCGGTGTGTGCGTGTGTGGAATGGATGGACGTATGGACGCGCGGGGAGGTGCCCGTTTCTCCCCTCAGGCTTGCCGTCCTATTTGTCAGCCTCGCCCATCACCGGATCAATCGACCCGATGATGACGACGGTGTCGGCCACGAGCGAGCCTTCCATGATGTACTCCATGCCTTGCAGGTTGGTAAACGACGGCGCGTTGACGCGCATGCGGGCCGGGCGTCCGGTGCCGTCGGAGGTCAGGTAGAAGCCGAGTTCGCCCTTGGGGCTCTCGATGGCGTGGTAGGTGTGTGCTCCCTTCGGGGCCACGGTGCCTACGTCGGTGTACATGAAGTCGTGGATCATGCCCTCCATGCTGTAATAGACTTCCTCTTTCGAGGGATACGCCTGCTTGGCATCGTCGGAGCGCACGGGGCCTTCCGGAATCCGTTCCAGGCACTGCTCAATGATGCGCACGCTCTCGCGCATCTCTTCCATGCGCAGGAAGTAGCGCGCCAGGCAATCGCCCTCTTCGCGGGTGGGCACGTTGAAGTCAACCTCATCGTATTTCAGGTACGGTTCGAAACGGCGGATGTCGTAATCCACGCCCGATCCCCGCAGGTTCGGACCCGTCATGCCCAGTTCGAGCGCCTCCTCGCGGGTGATACGTCCCACGTCTTTATTGCGATCGATCCAGATGCGGTTGCGGTTCAGGAAGTCTTCCCAGCGGCCCAGTTCGGTGCGAAAGCTCTCGGTGAAGGCACGGATGCGGCGGAACGCTTCAGGCGAGAGGTCGCTCGCCACACCGCCAATGCGGCTGTGACTGACCGTGAAGCGGGCGCCCGCCACCTCATCAAAAATGGAGTAGATGTCTTCGCGCTGCTGGAACGTCCACAGGAAGCCCGATACCGCTCCGGCATCCATAAGCCCCACGCCCAGCCACAGGCAGTGCGAGGAGATGCGCGCGAGTTCGCACATAATCATGCGAATCCACTGCGCGCGCTCGGGCACATCGATGCTGGCGAGCTTTTCGACCGCCAGGCACCACGCCACGTTGTTCGAGTAGGGCGACAGGTAGTCCATGCGGTCGGTGTACGGCATGAACTCCTGGTACGTCTTGTGCTCCGCGAGCTTCTCGATGCCACGGTGCAGGTAGCCGATGTCGAGGACTGCCTTCTCGATGGTTTCGCCATCGAGCTTTACCACACAGCGCAGTACGCCGTGCGTGGCCGGGTGCTGCGGGCCAATGTTGAGCGTCATCTGATGGTCGAGCGGATCGGCTTCGGCGGTGGCGCCGTCGCCAGAAGGGGCATCAGTCAGCGCCTCGGGCGACCCGTCGCCTGCTGCCTCAGCCGCAGCGCGTTTCTCTTCGATCCAGGCGTGCTTGCTTTCCAGCCGCTCGTAGATCTTCTCATTGTGCTTCGGCCAGAACCGAAACTTGTCGCCTAAGTCGAGTCCAGGAAAAGACGGAGCTTCAGCCATAACAGCGGGGCAAACTAAGGAGTCGAGGGATACAGAGGGCGGTGGCCGGAGCGCTACTCGTCTTTGATTTCAGGCTCGTCGTAGCTTTTGGCCGGTTTGGAGCCGTGCGCCGCGGCAAACGGATCCATCGTGAGCTCGCCGTCGGGCGCCTGGGGGGGCAGCGGTAGCGAGCCGGGCACGCCGAGCTGCGGGAATTCCTTGCGCAGCGGATAGTACTCGAAGTCTTCGGGCATGTACATGCGCCGCAGGTCGGGGTGGCCGTCAAAGATCAGCCCGAGCATGTCGTAGGCCTCGCGCTCGTTCCAGTTGGCCGAGCGGTAGACCGACGTGACGGTGGGTACGTGCAGGTCGTCTTCATCGACACGCACTTTCAGGCGGAGGCGCTGCTTCGCTTCCATATTGACAACATTGTAGAACACCTCGAAGCGGTCTTCTTGCGTAAACCGATCGATGCCGCCCAGGTCAGCCAGGTAGACAAAGCCCTGTTCCTCCTTAAGAAAGCGGCACACATCGGCAATGCGGTCTTTAGCAACGTACACCGTGTCTTCGTTGGCATACGTTTCTACGGGACCGATGATCTTGTCGCCAAAGGCATCGACCAGGGCATTTACCACCGCCGGGGCGTGCGACGTGGCTTTTGCATGAGGGTTGTCGGTGCTTCCCGAAATGGCCGTGTCGGCCGGGGTGTAGTGAAACTTGAGCACCTCGGGCTCAGAGGCAGCGTTGGAGGCGTCGTCAGCAGACATAGGGCGCAGCGTCAGAAGAAAGAAGACAAAGACAGCGGCGGTGGGCTACGCACTGGCAGGGGCAACCGGTGTAGCCGGAGTGTTAGGTTTCTGCAACTGCCCCGGATATTGGATCGTGTTTTCCGGAATCAGCGGTGCGTTTTCGTACGGATCGCCGTATGTGTAGTCTTGCGTGATGGTGTACTCGTTGCGCACCTTCTCCTGGATGTCCATGAGCGCATGCAGCACGGCTTCGGGGCGCGGCGGGCAGCCAGGAATGTAGACATCAACCGGAAGGAAGTTATCGCAGCCCTGCACGACGCCGTAGCAGCGATGCATGCCGCCGGTGGAAGCGCAGGCGCCCATCGCGATGCACCACTTCGGATCCGCCATCTGATCCCACACGCGGCGCACAGCATGACTCATCTTGTAGGAGACCCAGCCAGCCACGATCATGAGATCAGCCTGACGTGGTGAGAAGCGCATCGCTTCGCTGCCAAAGCGTGCCGAGTCGTACTTGGGCCCGGCAAACGCCATCATTTCAATAGCGCAGCAAGCCAGTCCCATGGGCATGGGCATCAGCGAGTTGGAGCGGGCCCAGTTTACGACTGCATCTACGCGGGTCGTGAAGAAGTTTTCACCACCAAAGGGGGAGGAACCAGCCATGGCAAACATCAAGGTCTGTGAAGAGAAGGGGGACGCAGAGTGCGGTGATCCCATTCGAATTTCGTACCGAATCTAATGGTGGAGTCCTTCCCCCTGTTTCAGTTTCAGCCTGTACATGTCCCGAATTATTGCAAGGCGCGTACAATATCGCATCGCTTTTTAGAACGCGCTTAGGGCAGGTGAAGAGGGAGCGACGCCCGTGCAGTGCGATAGGAAATCGCACGTTCGAGTTAGTCGAACTCCAGGCCGCCTTTTTTGATGTCGTAGACCAGCCCCAGGGTGAGGATGGCAACGAAGAGCCCGACCACGATCATTACGCCGACGGTAGCCACCAGCCCGGCATCAATAAAGTCGTGGAAGCTCACTGCCCACGGATACATGAACACGACCTCTACGTCGAACACGATGAAGATCATGGCTACCAGGTAGAACTTGACCGAGTAGCGCTCGCGCGCCGACCCAATCGGGTCCATGCCGCTTTCGTACGGCGTACGCTTCACCTTATTGGGCCGCTTCGGTCCAATCCACGAGGCTGCTGCCAACAGCGTAAGGGCAAGCCCCAACGCAATAGCAACAATGACAAACAGCGGGATGAAGTCAGCAAACATGGGCAGGCGGGTCGGTAGTGGCAGTATGCCAGAGGGATTTGTAGCATATCCAGCCTACCAAAGCGGCGTGCCGGATGCAACGTACGGCTGCAATTTCATTCCGAAAAGCCGGTAAAGAAGGGGGGCTGTCGTATTTCTTCCGTGGAGCCAGCAGCAGCGAAGCCATGTGCTCACGTTCTTGCACGAACGGGAGACAGTTGTTTTCGGACACATGCAGGTACTCGCGCCGTAGCAATGGCGTGCTCTGGTTTTGCTCTTTCGGCCCCTGCTTCATGACAACGACAACACAGCTCCACATCGGTAACGCAGCACAGATGGAGGCGATCGGCGATGCCTCCGTCGATCTGATCGTGACGTCGCCTCCGTATCCTATGATTGAGATGTGGGACGATCTGTTTGCGGAGTGGGTGCCCGAAAGCGAGCAGGCGCTGAGGGGAGGCGACCCGGATGCCGCTTTCAACGTCATGCATCAGGCTCTTGACACTGTGTGGGCGGAGTGCGCACGCGTCTTGCGCACGGGCGGCATCTGCTGCATCAACATGGGGGATGCAACACGCACCACCGGGGGCACCTTCCGCCTGTATCCAAACCATGCCCGCACGGTGCAAGACATCACAGCGCACGGGCTGCACCAGTTGCCTGGCATTTTGTGGCGCAAGTCAACCAACAAGCCGAACAAGTTTATGGGATCTGGCATGATCCCGCCCAATGCGTACGTGACGCTTGAGCACGAGCACATCCTGATCTTCCGCAAGCAAGACAAACGCACCGTAAAGCCAGACCGACGCTCAGACCGCTACGAAAGTGCCTACTTTTGGGAGGAGCGTAACCGCTGGTTTTCGGATGTGTGGACGGATCTGCGCGGTACCACGCAGTCGCTTGCAACCAGCCATGCCGATCTACGCAGTCGCTCTGCCGCCTTCCCACTGGCCCTTCCGCTTCGCCTCATCAACATGTACTCGATTGCAGGCGACACCGTGCTCGATCCGTTTTGGGGTACCGGCACGACCTCCCTGGCCGCCGCGATGCTTCGCCGCAACTCAGTGGGGTATGAACTGGAACCGGGTTTCGCCACTGTGTTCGAGGACGCGGTACACACGCTGCCCGAGCGATCCCATCGTTACAACACGGCCCGCATCGAGCGGCACCGCCGCTTTTTGCGTGAGCGCGATACCCCGTGCAAACATACGAATGCATTCTACGACTTCGGGGTCATCACCAAACAGGAAACCGAACTGGTCCTGCACGATGTAGACGCTGTGGACCCAACAGGCTCCGACAGCTACCAGTTTGCCTATCAGCCCCATGGGGTGCAGACGGAGTTGTTTGCATCGTGACTTGATACTTTAAGTTGATCCTTATTAATACTTCAAAAAAGCAACCCACAACGAAGTTTGAAGTCCAGTATTCTTCGAGCGAAGGTCCCCATTATTTCGAAATCAGTCTTGAACAGATGGATGCAATGATTGAAAGCGGCGAACTGGAGGCTGTACAACAATTGGAAAGTGGAAATACCAAAACAGCAACGATCGAAGCAACGCCTTCTGAGATAAAGAGAATGATACAGGTTTTAGAAAGTCAGTTGTAATGTAACACGAAAAGCATATGGCTCAATATTGTCGGCACCAATAGGGTCTCCTATTCTGCTGTCGGTTTCAAGCCAGTACCATTTCGCCACAGTGATTTTCGACTTTTCCTGGCAGCGTGGTCGGGGATGAAAGCGGTACCGACAGTGTTCGGCACAAGTTATACCAGGTGCGAGACTTCGATGTACACGTTAGGTTGGAGGCCGCCCGGGATATCCGCACCCCACGAGCACTCGGTCACTGCGTTCCCAGCGCTTCGCTCCTGATCCCGGGCTAAGGATTTGCAGCCCATAGCCGGGGACCGCTTGCGTCCCCGGCGACATTAAGGCGAGTTTCGTCGCTCACCGATTGCAAACACCTGTATAATGATTCAGCGCAGATGATCGGAGCAGAACCTGGAGATCGTCACCCCGATCAAGAAGGCGAAGGGGCAAACGCGCCTCTCGGCGGCCGATCGGCTCTACTCAGAGCTCGTCAGCCGCATCCGCCAGCCGATCGAGTCGCTCTTCGGATGGATTGAAGAAAAAACCGGCATTCAGGCCGCCTCGAAGGTCCGGGCGACCCGGGGCGGGGGCTGATGGTGCATGTGTTCGGACGCTTCGCCGCCGCGATGCTCCTGCTCGCCTTCAACTCCTGATTCGCATACTTAACGCGTACTTAATACGCCTTCGCAAAAAGCACGCGTCCCTCAGAAGGCTCTCCGGTGAGCATGTCTTCGCCCGGCTCCGCATCGCGGTCGAACGGGATGCAGCGGATGGTAGCCCCCGTTTCCTCTTGGATGCGCGTCTCGGTTGCTTCGGTGCCGTCCCAATGCGCCTTCACGAAGCCGCCCTCGTTTTCGATGACCTCCTTGAATTCGTCGTAGGAGTCGACCGATGTGGTGTTGGCTTTGCGCCGCTTGAGTGCCTGCTGGAACAGCCCATTCTGGATTGCAGCCAGCGTATCCTGGATGCGTGCAGTCAGCCCCTCTTGCGACACAATTTCCTTCTCTTGCGTGTCGCGGCGGGCCAGTTCCACATTGTTGTTTTTGATGTCGCGTGGGCCAATGCCAATGCGCAGCGGTACGCCCTGAAGCTCGTACTCGTTGAACTTCCAGCCGGGCTTCTGCTGGTCGTCGGCATCGAGCTTCACGCGGATGTCGGCGTCTTCGAGTTCTTGTTGGATGCGCTGGGCCTCTTCTAAGACCTGCGCGCGCTGCTCATCGTTGAAGTAGATCGGCACGATGACGACCTGGTCGCGGGCGAGTTTGGGCGGAAGCACAAGCCCCTGATCGTCGGAGTGCGTCATGATAAGCGCGCCAATTAGCCGCGTCGACACGCCCCACGAGGTCGCCCACACGTACTGCTCCTCGTTGTTTTCGTCGGTGTAGGTGCAGTCGAACGCCTTCGCGAAGTTCTGTCCCAGGAAGTGACTGGTGCCTGCCTGTAACGCCTTGCCGTCTTGCATGAGTGCTTCAATGCAGAGCGTATCGACGGCTCCGGCAAAGCGCTCGCTGGCCGTTTTGCGTCCGCGCACCACCGGAATTGCCATGTAGTCTTCGGCGAAGGTGGCATAGACATCGAGCATGCGCTCGGCCTCTTCGACCGCTTCTTCTTTGGAGGCATGAGCGGTGTGCCCCTCTTGCCAGAGAAACTCCATCGTACGCAAGAACAGCCGCGTGCGCATCTCCCAGCGCACCACATTGGCCCACTGATTATAGAGCAGCGGCAGGTCGCGGTACGACTGGATCCAGTCGGCGTAGGTATTCCAGATGATGGTTTCGGAGGTGGGCCGCACAATGAGGTTTTCCTCCAACTTCGACTCGGGGTCGGGGATCAGTTCATCGTCCTCGTTCAGCGTGAGGCGCGAGTGCGTTACCACGGCGCACTCCTTCGCAAATCCCTCGACGTGCTCGGCCTCGCGCGCCAGAAAGCGCTCCGGGATGAACAGCGGGAAGTAGAAGTTCTCGTGGCCCGTTGCTTTGAACAGACCATCAAGCGTATCCTTCATGCGCTCCCACAGCGCATATCCGTTGGGTCGGATGACCATGCATCCGCGCACAGGCGAGTAGTCGGCGAGTTTGGCCTTGCGAACAACGTCAATGTACCACTGAGAATAGTCAGAATCGCGGGAGGTTACGGCGTCGGCCATGGAAGGAAGAAAGCAAAAAACACAAAGGGATGACGAACGGCGAGCCCGCGCCACGCAATGCTCAACCGCCTTGCTGCATTCATGTGCTGCATGAGGCGGATGTTACGTTTGGAGCTCTATGTTACGTTGCAGCCTCTACGGGCGGCTGCGCAACAAAAGAACAAAGTATTGGTCTAACATACTGTGAACGATGGACAGAAGCAGGCGCCAGCGCATTATTTCGCGCAATGTTTAGCCAGCGCCACACCGTTCGGATCGTCACAACCTGCTGCACAAATCTTGGGGGTATCTGCTATGACAACACCACGCCACACGTTACGCTTTCGAACT
>NZ_JAWOAR010000152.1:0-30235 GCF_046498435.1 Longimonas sp.
AAGATTGACCTGTGACAAAGCAGTAGCTGTGCGCTTCCTCGTGTGGGGGAGTTGCCTGTTTGCACTACGGACGCTACCTTGACAGCTGGCGTCATGCGTACGTCAGAGATCCACGCGTTCCACCCCATACGTCCCATTGCCATGCATCTTGCCCTTGTTCAGCAGCATGCCACCCCCAATCTGGACGATAACCTGAAGCGGGGACTGCGTGCGCTCGATGCCGCCGCCGATGCAGGAGCCGACTGCGTGGTGTATCCCGAGCTGGCGTTCACGCCCTTCTATCCGCAGCACCGCGCCGGGCCCGATGCTCACGACAAGGCCGAGCCGATCCCAGGACCCACCACCGAAGCGTTCCAGGACGCCGCCGCGCGTCGGGGCGTGGTTGTGGTACTCAATCTGTACGAACGCGATGGCGATCGGGCCTACGACACTTCGCCGGTTATCGATGCGGATGGTACGCTGCTTGGCATCACGCGCATGATGCACATCACCGACTACGACGGGTTCTATGAGGAAGGCTACTACGCCCCGGGCGATACCGGCGCGCCCGTCTACGACACCGCCGCCGGACGAATTGGTGTTGCGATCTGCTACGACCGCCACTACCCTGAGTATCTGCGCGCGCTTGCGCTGGACGGGGCCGATCTGGTCGTCGTCCCACAAGCCGGTGCCGAAGGCGAGTGGCCCGACGGGCTCTTCGAAGCGGAGCTCCGCGTGGGCGCCTTCCAGAACGGCTACTTCATGGCACTGGCTAACCGCGTCGGCGAAGAAGATGTGCTCACCTTCGACGGCGGCTCGTTCGTCACCGACCCGTTTGGGCAGCTCGTAGACCAGGCGCCGCGTGGCGAAGACGCAATCCTTCATGCGCACATTGACCTGGACCGGTGCAAGGAAGCCCCGGCCCGACGCCTTTTTCTAAAAGACCGGCGCCCCGATCAGTACGCGCATGGTGCTGTGGCTCCAAACCGGATTTGAAATCGGGCGTAGAAGCGCTGACACCTTCTGTTAATAGTTGCATCGTACAATGGTTGTCTGCCCAAAAAACCATTCCTGGGGCGAACGGTCCCCCGTTCGCCCGTAGAAGCACATTCAGCACAGGCTACAGAGACCTTGACAACACACGTCGGAGTTTTCTGCATACCTGGTTCTGTATCGTCATGCTGAACGCAGTGAAGCATCTCAGGTAATGCGGAGTTGCTGCTGGCGTCTGGTTTTGTGCGATGGGGCGACCTCAATGAGCAGCATAGCTGGACATGTGGAGCAGCGTCGAGATCCTTCCGCCTGGCGGCGTCAGGATGACTTGGAGCAGTAGCAAGGGCTTCTCCAGAAGGCGCGGCGAACGTTCGTATAGTCGCCAATATGATGAAGAGAGCAGACACGTCTTGAAGATCTTCAGCAATCACTTATAGCGTAACCATTACCTCTTAAACGACACCTGCGCTATGGAATGGGCCGCGCCCGAATACATCTGGATACTGATAGGGCTGCCGGTGGTCGTAGGGCTGTTCGCATGGGCGCAGCGCCAGCGGCAGGCGGCGTATGCCCACGGTTGGATCTCTGAAGATGTGCGTCCGACCCTGCGGTGGCGGCGGCAGGTGCAAGCCGCCGTGGTCACCATTGTGGTGGCCCTGCTTGTGCTGGGACTGGCGCGTCCACGGATGGGCGGCGCAGAGCGCGAGGTGGAGCAGCGCGGCCTTGACCTGGTCGTGGCTCTCGATCTGTCGCGCTCGATGCAGGCTGAAGACATTGCCCCCACCCGCCTCGACCGTGCGCGCAACGAACTCCACGGCGTGCTCGACCAGTTGGCAGGCGACCGCGTGGCGCTGGTCGTCTTTGCAGGCAGCGGTCTGCTGCAAGCACCCCTTACCACCGACTATGCCGCGCTGCGGAGTTTACTGGATGCCGCCGACCCGGCCTCCATGCCTGCGCCGGGTTCAAACGTGGAAGCGGCCCTGCAGGGCGCTACAAATGCGCTCGATGCCCGAGATACGCCCAGCGATCCCAATGCCCCTCCACGCGCGCAGGCCGTGCTGCTCCTCTCCGATGGCGAGTTTCACGATGGCGAGGTCGAGGCCGCTCGCGCCCAGGCCCAATCCAACGACATTGCGCTCTACACCGCCGGTATTGGCACCGAAAACGGCGCCCGCATCCCGATCTACAACGAGAACGGCACCCGCACCCACTGGCTCCGCGAAGACAACGGATCCATCGTGACGAGCCGCCTGAACGCCGACGGCCTGCGTGCCTTGCCCACCGGACCAGGACGCTACTACGAACTGGGCCCGGCCACCGGCTCCCTCAGCGCTTTTGTGGACGACCTGCGCGGACTGGAACGCTCGCTCATTGGCATAGAGCGCTTTGACACATACTACGAAGGCTTCTGGATTCCCCTGGCGCTGGCGCTGGCGCTGCTTCTGGTGGATACCGCGTGGGATCCGGCGCGCCCCGCATTTGCTACCAACCCCGCAACCCCATGACGCTCCTCCGCTGGCTGCTCCTTCCGGTACTGATGAGCGCGCTCTGGACATCGAGTGGAGACTCGGAGGGGCGGCGCGGCAACACGCTGTACGAACGCGGTGCATTTGCGGAGGCCGAGGCAGCATTTCAGGCAGGCATTGCACAAACGGATCCGCGCGATAGCACACGCTATGCGGCGCTCCATCACAACTGGGCGGCGGCCCTGTATCAGCAAGAGGCGTATGTCCAGGCCGATTCGGTGTTTGGGGTAGCGCAAGAGTATGCAGAGAGTAAGGACCAGCGCGTGCGCATCCGCTACAACCGGGCCACCAATGCCGCCCGCACCGGCGATACCGAAACCGCCCTTGCGCACTACCGCGCCGCGTTGCTCCTGGACCCGGCCCACGAAGACGCCCGCCACAACTATGAAGTGATGGCGCGCCAGCAGTCGGCCCCATCCGCTCGTGCCGATACGCCGGATGTGGACCCGTCGGATTATGCGCAGCGCCTGAAACGGCGGGCCGAGGCGCTGGCGGCGCAGCGTAATTACACAGCGGCGTTTACCCTCATGCAAGACGGCCTGGCTGAAGACTCAACCGTAGCGGCGTATCAGGACTTTATGGGACGCCTCGGCACCATCGCTACCATCGACCAAGACAGCGTATCCACCGTACGCCGCCCGTAACTTGAAGGTGGCTCTTCCTCACATTTCTCCGTGCTGATGTCATACCTCCGCTATATCACTCTCGTTACTGCGCTGTGTTGGGCCGGATGCGCCAGCGATACGCCGTCCCCCAACAGCAACGCCACCTCCGACACCACAGCCACGGAGTCTGCCTCGGTCTCACCGCCTCAGGAAGCCTTCTGGGCATCGTTAGAATCGCTTTGCGGCCAGGCATTTGCAGGCACCGCTCTCGATGCGCCTGAGGGCGAGGACACCTTTGCCGATGAAGCGCTGGTGATGCATGTGCGTCAGTGCGTTGACGACGAGATTCGCATCCCCTTTCATGTGGGCGACGACCGCTCTCGCACCTGGATCATCAACCAGACCGACGACGGACTGCGCCTGAAGCACGATCATCGCCACGACGACGGCACCGAGGACGAGGTTACGCAGTACGGCGGCGAGACCGATGGCGAGGGCACCGCCACCCGCCAGTCCTTCCCCGCCGACGCGTTTACGGCCGACCTGTTGCCTGCTGCCGCCTCGAACGTGTGGACGGTGGAGGTAACCAGCGAGGCGTACACGTATATCCTGGTTCGTGAGAACACGGGCGCTCGTTATGAAATCGCATTCGACCTCACCGACCCGGTCGATCCGCCGCCTGCGCCATGGGGCTACGAAGACACCGACCCCACACACCAGGATGGATAAGCACCTTCTTGACAGGCAGAGCCGGAGGGGGCGCTAAGAATACGAAGGGGACTCATCGGAGGAGGGGTCGCCAAACATCGAACCGTTCCGTGCCCCACTTTGGGCCAGGGCGAGCGCGCCACGTATCCCTGCGTGGCTGCCCAGCGCAGGCGGCACAATGTACCTGCCTACATTTTGGGTGAGTTCAGGGAGGGTAAGGTAGGTGCTAAATAGATCCCGAAAGCGATTCCGAATCATCGGGAAAAGTGATTGGCGCTGCATGACACCGCCCCCTAAGATGATCCGTTCGGGCGAAAACGTATAGACAAATGAAGCACAAGCCTGGGCCAAGTAATAGGCCTGCATCGGCCAGGCAGCATGGTCATCGGGAAGTTTATTGGGGGCGATGCCCCACCGGGCTTCTATGGCAGGAGCACTTGCCAACCCTTCTAAGCACGTCCCGTGGTACGGGCAGGCGCCTTGAAAGGTATCGTTTGAGGCGCGCGGCACGTGGATGTGCCCCATCTCCGGATGCAGCAGCCCGCGCAGGCCCTTCCCCTCGACCATCAAGCTGCCTCCTATACCGGTGCCTACCGTAAGGTACAAGAAGGTATCGACCGATTGCGCGGCTCCCATGTGATATTCGGCACGGGCTGCCACATTCACGTCCGTGTCCAGAACGACGGGTAGGCGAAGCGCCTGTTGCAGCTGTCCCTTCAAGTCGATATGACTCCATTCGCGCTTAGGGGTTTGAAGCAGGTGGCCGAAGGTGGACGACGAGGGAGAAAGATCGACCGGGCCAAATGTGCCTACGCCAAGCGTTGAGATATTGGGACGGGCCTGGCGAAAAAAGTCGATAATTTGAGAGAGTGTTTCGGCTGGGGTGGTCGTTGGAATACGCACCGACTTCTGTACATCGGCAGGCCCCTGCCCAATTGCGCAGACACAGGTCGTTCCTCCGGTTTCGACGGCTCCGTACCAACGTGTTGAGGTGGCCATGGGGTGCACAAGAGAGCGATAAGAAGACTATTGGCGGGTTGCGGAGGCTCCACACGACTCGCGAATGACCAAGGTGGGCGGTAGCGTAACAAGGACCGGAGCGTCGGTTGGCGAATCGATCCGGTCGAAAAGGAGCCTTGCTGCACGCCGCCCCATCTCATAAGCAGGCTGGCGCACCGTCGTTAGGGAGGGGGTGAGCAGCTTAGCCCACGGTGCATCGTCAAACGCTACAATAGCCAGTTCGTCGGGGACTGACAGGCCCCGCTCGCGCACATATTCAAACGCCCCCAGCGCGAGCTGATTATTGGCAGCAAAGAGGGCCGAAGGAGGAGACGTGCCACGCAGCAGTTCGCGGGCCCGCTCGTAACCCGCCTCCTGACGTGGGGCATCCATAAAGATCAGCGACTCGTCAACAGGCAGATCGGCGGCGTGCAGGGCCTCACGATAGCCATCGGCTCGCTCTGTACTGGTCGTGAGGGATTCAGGGCCGCAGATGAGCCCAATGCGACGGTGCCCGTTCTCGATCAGATGCTGCGTCATCTCCCGAGCCCCGCGCTGGTTGTCGACCACAACCGTATCGACCGGATCGCCAGGCATGCGGCGGTCAAAGCAAACAATGGGCATCGAGAAGTCATCCAGGTCCACATCCAGAGCGCCGGTTTGCCGCATACTTGGCGGCAGCAAGACCCCGTCGGCCGACTCGCCCCGCAAGATGTCGAAGTAGAAGTGCTCGCGTTCAGGGGTTTCGTCAGAGTTACAGAGAATGATAGCGGCTCCACGGGTATAGGCGACATCCTCGGCCCCCCGCACCACTTGCGAGTAGAACGGGTTCTGGATATCCGGAATGACCATGCCGATGAGTTCGGAGTGTCCAGCACGATCGCGAAGCCGCTGCGCAATCCGGCTGGGCTGATAGTCCAACGCGGCAATGGCCTCTTGCACGCGCGCCCGTGTGGTGGGCTTCACTTTTTCGGGGCGGTTGAGCACACGGGAAACGGTGCTAATCGACACATCGGCCCGTTCCGCAACTTCCTTGAGGGTAGACATAAACGGTAAAGATAATTCAGGCGGAAGAGCGCCTCGGACAAGTCCGCAAAGAGAAAAGTCCGATGCAGCAGTTCATAGGAGCCGTAGTCAGTATGCTGAACACGGCGGCTGTCGGTCTCCTCCTAAAGCAGAACCGACGCGATCCAAAAAGGAAAGAAGTCCGTCTTGTAGACCAGGCGTTGCTCTAAACAGATGTTCGAAACAGATGCCACCGAGGCATGGCCGGGCAGGCACTGCTGAACAGACGTGTGCACGTCAGACGGAAAGGACGCCTAAAGGCTCCACGTTCACACATACCCTAAGACATCTTGTTTGCAAACAACTTACGTGTTATGAAGAAATCCGCAGAAAGCAATTGCTCAACAACGGGATGGGATCCAAGCCCACCGGTTTTGAATCGGTCTGCCCGGTCAGATCAATGAGAGTCGATCTATAGGAACCGACTCGTGCTACGTCAATCCTCATTCTGATGATCACCCTGAAATCATCTTCCGATGAACCCTTGACTCGGCGTTCCGCAAGGGCCATCTGAGAAGGCACTACAGTCCGTCACCGCTCGGTTCGACAAATCGTCTAAAGGAAACAGCGTCAAGTTCGGTTGCGGGCATGGCTAACGCGTTGCAGGACGCGGCATTCGAGCGGGGTTTAGCACTGTCGTAGCAGCCGTCACCGGACATTTCTGAGGAAAACAGGAATCTTAATCAAAGAAAACCTTTTCATGATTGCAAGTCGTGAAAGGCTCTACCCCTTGAATAAAACCGGTGAAAAGTTTTTTTCGACAGCGATTTGACTTTTATTAATGAAAAGCTTTTCATTGTTATCAGCGTGTTAGGAAAGAAAGCGCTTCCACCCTTGGTTTACGTTTTGGAAAAAAGCCTTTTGTGCTATGCGATTAGTTAATCGATGGACACCACATACAGGTGGAATCGCCAGCATCGGGCGATTGCTGCCAGTTATCATACTACTCTGGGCCTTGAGCAGTCCGGCTACGGCATGGGCACAAGGACGAACGATTAGCGGCACGGTGACTGATGCACAGTCGGAAGAAGTGCTACCAGGGGTAAACATCACCGTTGTCGGCTCTACGGTGGGCACCTCTACGTCGTCCGACGGCTCCTATGAGCTTACCAATGTGCCAAGCGATGCTGATTCGCTTGCCTTTTCGTTTATCGGATACGAAACGCAGCGCGTTGCTATTGACGGACGCACCGAGATTGATGTAGCGCTTGTACCGTCTACGGTAGAAGCTGAGAGCATCGTGGTGACGGCGCTGGGTGTGACGCGCGAAGAAGACCAGCTCGGATATTCGCTCGAATCGATTGAGACGGACAACCTTGAAACTGCGAATACGGTGAGCCTGGCCAGTACCCTGGCTGGTCGCGTGTCGGGGTTGCAGATCGATCAGGCTGGATCGGGGTCGGGCGGGTCATCGCGGTTGGTCTTGCGTGGTGAGTCGTCGCTCAACAAAAACAACAATGCGCTCATTGTCCTCGACGGGATTCCAATCAACAACTCGCAGTTTCAGCCAGCCGGTCGGTTTGGCGGGTTTGACTTTGGTGATGGCATCACCAATCTGAATCCTGGCGACATTGAGTCCATCTCCGTGCTTAAGGGGCCTGCAGCCGCCGCCCTCTACGGCACGCGCGGCGGCAACGGGGCCATCGAAATTACCACGCGCAAGGGTGATGCCGCGCAAGACGGACTGGGCGTAAGCTACCGCACCAGCCTGAGCGCTCGCACCCCCACCGTCTGGATCGATGAGGAGTTTCAGAACGAATATGGCCGCGGAACAGGCGGCACCTTGCCCTCCGATAGCGACGGTACGCTCTTCATTCCCAGTGGCACCGAGTCCAGCTTCGGGCCGCGCATGGAGGGGCAGACGGTGCGGCGTTTCAATGGCGAAGTCGGTCCCTACGAGCCGCAAGAAGACAATGTGCGCGACTTCTACGATACCGCCACGACCCTCACCAATTCGGTGAGCGTGTATGGCGGCGGCGAGCAAGGAACGGTGCGGGCCTCGTACACGAACCTGCGTGATCGGGGACTGCTGCCCAACAATGAATTGGATCAGAATACGTTTACGCTTTCATCCCGATATGACGTTACCGACCGCCTGTCGATGACGGGGCGTGCTACGTATCTGAAGCGCGAGTCGTTTAACCGGCCTGTGCTGGCAGACAACCCCGACAACACCGTGCAGTCGTTCTTGCTGATGCCACGCAGCGTGCGCCTCGACGACCTCCGCGACTTCCGCACGCCCGATGGAGAGCCGGTAGTCTGGAATAACAATGTGCCCGGTCGCAAGCAAAACCCGTTTTGGACGGTCAACCTGAATACAAACGAAGATGAACGCGACCGTGTGCTCGGAGCCCTCCAGGCGCGCTACGAGTTCACCGACTGGCTTAGTGCACAGGTGCGCGGCGGACAAGACTTCTACTCGGAAACGCGATCCTGGCAGCGCGCCACGGGCACGGTGTTTGAAGTCAGCACAGCGCCATCGCGCGCCAAGTTTGAGAACACCAGCTTGCGGGTTGAGGAAACCAACTACGACGCACTGCTCACTGCCGAGGGCAACCTGACCAGTGATCTGTTTGCAGAGGCGAACGTAGGGGCCAGCCGCTTTATGCAAAACACGTTGCTTGAAGGCATTACCAGCGATGGGGCCAGCGTGCCTGACCTGTTCACGCGCACCAATGCCGAATCCAATTCGCCGTTTGTCAGCCAAACGCGACGCGAAATTCAGTCGATCTACGGGTTTGCTGAACTGGGATATCGCAACTATGCCTTTTTAGACATTGCGGCCCGCAACGACTGGTCGTCTACCCTACCCGAAGGTAACCGCTCGTTCTTCTACCCGTCTGTCAGCGGAAGCCTTGTGCTCACGAAAGCCATCGACGGGCTGGACGATGGGGCGCTCTCCTTTGCACGCGTACGCGCCTCGTGGGCCGAAGCGGGAAACGATGCAAGTCCCTATCAGACCGATCAAACCTTTGCCATTGGGGATGCGCTGGGCGGCTCTTTTGGAGATCAAAACTTCGCCACAGTGGCTGATGTGCTGCCCAACCTCGACGTAGAGCCTGAAATCACCACATCGGTCGAAGTCGGTACCGATCTGCGCTTTTGGGAGGACCGGGCGCGTCTTTCGGCTACCTTTTACGACCAGAGCACCGAAAACCAGATCATTGACATCCCGATCTCTTCAGGATCGGGCTTTACCAGTCGCATCATCAATGCCGGCGAAGTGTCGAATACCGGATTCGAAGCCTCTATTGGGGGGACGCCTGTGCAAACCGATGATCTGGAGTGGGAGCTGTCGTTCAACTTTGCTACCAACAGCTCGGAAGTGAAAGGCTTTCCGGATGACATCGACACCCGGCTGCTGGGCGTGAGCCGCTCGGGCGTGCAACTGATCGCCGAAGAAGGCGGTGAGTTTGGAGCGCTCGTGGGCGAGACCTTTGCACGCGACGATAACGGCAACATCATTGTCGACGAGAATGGCATTCCCCAGCGCGGGGGCAACGGCACCATTGGCAATGTGCAGCCCGATTGGACGGGCGGGGCCAATTCCTCGCTACAGTATAAAAACTGGGGCCTCGATGTACTGGTCGACATGCGGCAAGGCGGCGACATCTACTCGCTCTCGAACGCAGCTGCGCACTTTACGGGGAACCACAAGGCTACACTCGACGGCCGCGAAGACGGATTTGTCTTCGATGGCGTGACCGAAGACGGCGAGCCCAATACCACTGCGGTCGATCCGGAAGCGTTCTGGACCGATGTTGCAGCATTCCCCGATGGCGGCATTGACGAGGCCTTCGTGTATGATGCCAGCTACATTCGCCTAAAGCAGGCCACGCTGCGCTACCAGGTGCCCGAGTCGCTGTTCGACGGCATACCGCTCCGCCGAATGCAGATTGCAGCAACAGGCACCAATCTGTTCTTCTTCGAGCGTCATACCGAGGGCTTCGACCCTACCGCTGCAAGCCGTAGTGGAAGTGCCTTTACGCAGGGCCTCGAATACGCTGCCTTCCCAAACACGCGCAGCTGGGGATTCAGCCTGCAAGCTGAGTTTTAGCACGCACCGCCCACGCCTCTCGCGCCTGTTTTATCATCGATTCCTTGTAGACCTATGACCTTCCTACGCACACCGCTGGTCGTTGGCTTAAGCGCGCTCATATTGCTTATGACAGTAAGCGCCTGCACCGACGACTTCTCCGCCATCAACAGCAATCCTGACGAACCCACCGACGTCCCCGAAGACCTGCTCTTTACGCGGTCGTTGCGCATGACTATGCTCGACGACTTTACCTGGCAGGTGGGTGAGCATTTGCATCCCAACATGTTCGTGCAACACTTTTCGAATCCCACACCAGGGTTCAACACAGACCGGTATGGCGTAAACGATGGGTGGCTTACCGTCTACTGGGATGAAGCCTATACCGACTTCGGCAAAGACATTCAGCAGGTCATCGACCAGGCGAGCGAAGACGAGGAAAAAGTCAACAAGCTTGCCCAGGCACGGATCTGGAAGGTGTTCGTTGTGCAGCGCCTGACGGACTTCTTTGGCGACATCCCGTACTCGGAGGCCTTTACAGGCAACTCGACCCCGGCGTACGACACGCAAGAAGAGATCTACCGCGACCTGTTCAACGAACTGGATGAAGCGGTTGCGCAGTTCGACGAAAGCCAAGAAGACCGCTTCCGAGATGCCGATGTACTCTACGGTGACGATCTTGAGGCGTGGCGCCGGTTTGCAAACTCGCTGCGTTTGCGCTTAGCGATGCGCGTCTCCGAGGTGGACCCCGCCCTCGCAGAGTCTGAAGCCCAGGCAGCGCTCAATAGCAGCAGCGGCCTCATCGCCTCGAACGATCAAGCCGCTGAGCTGCGTCCCGACGGATCCTCGCGCAACGAACGCAACTCGCTGGCTACGGTCATGTCCTTTCAGGACAGCCGCGTCAGCAAAACGCTGGAAGACTACCTGCGCGACCTCGACGACCCCCGGCTTCCCGTCTACATCGACGTGGCGCTGGCCGACGATGTCGATGAACGGCGCGGATTCCCCAACGGCTTTTCGGATTCACAGCTTCAAGAGCAGAACCCCGACGAGTTCTCCATAGCCGGCCCTGAGTTTCAGGACCCGACGCATCCCATTAGTGTGATGTCGCATGCCGAGGTGCGCTTCTTGCAAGCCGAGGCCGCGCTGCGCGGCTATAGCGCCGACGACCCGGCCGTGCACTACGAACAGGGCATTGAGGCTGTGATGGAGCGCTACGACGTGTCCGCCGACGAGGTCGAGGCGTATCTGGGGCAGCCCGACGTAGCCTGGGATGAAAGTGCCTCTGATGAGGAGAAGCTTGAGCGCATTATCCTCCAGAAGTGGCTCGCCTTGTTCGGGCGGAGCGGCTTCGAGGCCTGGGCCGAATACCGCCGCACGGGCTATCCGGAACTGCAAGAAATCCGGGATCCCAGCGGTGGAACAACCAATGGCGAGGTGCCGCTCCGCGTGCCCTATCCAGAATCGGAGAGCACCGTGAACGGATCGAACTTCGACGACGCCGTTGGTCGGCTTAACGAAGGCAATACCTACCTGTCGCGTATGTGGTGGGATGTGGAGTAGGCTCCGCTCGCAAACATCAGCAGAAAGCCTTTGAGTCTCCTCGAATCCTTCTAAATATATGATGCGATGGCTTGCCTGGACACTCGTCGTGCTTAGTATTGGATGGGGCACCGGCTGCGAAAACGGCTCCCCCGAGTCGCCGCCTGATGGCGAGGACCCCCTCACCGAACTCCGAGGGGTGTGGCTCACCAACGTAGACTCGGACGTGCTCGACAGCCAGGCGTCGATTGAGGACGCAATGGCGTTTTTGGCTGAGCATCACTTCAATGTGGTGTTTCCTGTGGTATGGAACAACGGGGTGACCCTGTATCCGAGCGAAATCATGGCCGATCGGTTCGATGTGTCTATCGATCCGGCCTACGAGGGACGCGATCCGCTGGCCGAGATTATTGAGGCCGCCGATAAGCACGACCTGGCGGTGGTGCCCTGGTTCGAGTTTGGCTTTGCCGCGCGCCATGCCGAGTCTACCCCTACGGACATTCTGGAGCACCACCCGGAATGGGCCGCTCGCACCCCCGAGAGCGACCCGGTCGTCAAAAACGACTTTCACTGGATGAACGCCTTTCATCCGGATGTGGAAGACTTTGTGGTTGGGCTGATGCAGGAGGTGGCCACCACGTACGACGTTGCGGGCGTGCAAGGGGATGACCGGTTGCCCGCGCAGCCTGTCGAAGGCGGATACGCTCCCCAAACGGTCGAGCAGTACCAGGCCGATCATGACGGAGCCGACCCGCCCTCCGACCCGCACGAGGCCGACTGGAAAGCATGGCGTGCCGACCAGCTAAACGCCATTGCCGAACGCATCTATGGGGATATGAAGGCCATTTCCCCCACCCTGCAGGTCTCGTGGTCGCCCAGTATCTACCCATGGGGCTACGACGAGTACCTGCAGGAATGGCCTTCGTGGTTACGCAACGGTCATGCCGATTGGGTGCACCCACAGGTCTATCGGCGCGATACCACGGCCTACCGGGAAACCCTCGAAGATCAACTGCCCGATGCAGTAGACCTCCCCGAATCAGACCGCGCACGCATCTATCCGGGCGTCTTGTTGCAAGTGGGCGATTACCGCATGACGCCCGACGAGGCCGTGCAGGTGGTGCGTACCAATCGCGACATGAATCTGCACGGAGAGGTGTTTTTCTTCTATGAGGGCCTGCGCGCCAACGATGATGAGGTTGCCAATGCACTGGCAGAGACGGTGTATCAGCAGTCTGCCTCATGGCCCGAGCCACGCTGAGTTGCATCGCTGCTGATTTGCATCTCCCTTTTGCAGGGTGAGCCCGCCGCTCCTTTTCAATCACGTGATGTTATGCATCCCATTGACCTCACCATTATCGCAGTCTACCTCCTGATGCTCATTGGCATCGGGCTGTACATGCAGCGGCGAGCGGGGCGTAACATCGACAGCTTCTTCTTGGGCAATAACAAGATTCCGTGGTGGGCGCTGGGGGCCTCAGGCATGGCCTCGAACCTGGATGTGTCCGGCACCATGATTATTGCGGCACTCATTTACGCCCTTGGAGCCCAGGGCTTCTACATTGAGATTCGCGGCGGGGTGGTGCTGCTGTTGGCCTTCTTCATGATCTTTATGGGGAAGTGGAACCGCCGGGCCGCAGTCATGACGCTGGCGGAGTGGATGGAGTACCGATTTGGGTCAGGACGCCAGGGGCAGGCGGCTCGCTTGCTGGCCGCCCTGGCCAACCTGGCGTTTGCCATTGCCACGGTTACCTATTTTGCGCAAGGCGCGGGCATTTTCCTGGGACGTTTGCTCGGCATTTCGCCCGATCTGGCCGCCATTGGGATGATCGCGCTGGCATCCATCTATACCATTGCCAGCGGACTCTACGGCGTCGTTTATACCGATGTGTTTCAAGGCTTTCTGGTCTTTGGAGCTATCGTGTATACCGTCTACCTGGCGATGACAAGCTACACGCTCCCCGCCGAGTTTGCTATCTCGGTCCCTATGGGAGGGGGCGAGTTCCAGGAACTCATGACCACGCGCGAGGCCTGGCTAAGCATCATCCCCGACTGGCAGAAAGAGCTACCCGGCACGTACAGTCAGTACAGCCTATTTGGCATCGGCATCCTGTTCTATCTGTTTCGCTCGTGTATTGACGGGATGAGCGGTACCGGCGGATACATCATTCAGCGCTTCTATGCGGCCAAAGACGAACGCGAAGCTGGGCTGCTGAGCGCCTTCTGGATCGTCTTGCTCTCGTTGCGCTGGCCGTTCGTGATGGCGATTGCTATCATGGGCGTGTCGTTTGGCATCTCGAACGAAACCATTGCCAATCCGGAAGAGGTGCTCCCCGTTGTGCTCATTGAGCTCATTCCTGTTGGGTTGAAAGGGCTGCTGGTGGCCGGGCTCATTGCGGCGGCCATGTCTACCTTCGACTCGGTGGTGAATGCAGGAGCAGCCTACTGGACCCGCGACATCTACCAGCGCTTCCTGAACACGGATGCCTCCGAAAAGCGCCTCGTGTGGCACAGCCGGGCGTCGTCGGCGGTCATTGTCGTGATCGGCATGGCGTCCACGTATGCCTTTGAGAGCCTAAATGACATCTGGGGCTGGCTCACCATGGGACTGGGAGCCGGGCTGCTGGTCCCGCAGTTCATTCGATGGTATTGGTGGCGCTTTAATGGATACGGATATGCAGGCGGCACCTTCATCGGGATGTCGCTGGCTGTCGTGCAACACATGATCGCGCCCGAACTGGCCGAGATCTGGACGTTCACGCTGATCGGTTCGGTCACATTTGTTGCGTGTATCGTTATCTCGCTGCTCACCGAACCCACCTCGGCCGATGTGCTCCGTACCTTCTACACGGAAACCAAGCCCTTTGGATACTGGGGCGCTGTGCGCGAACGGCTGGATGATGCCATCCTCGCGCCCATCCATGCCGAAAACCGGCGCAACATCCTCGGCATCCTCCTTGCTGTCCCATGGCAGCTTACGCTGTTCCTAACCACCATGACGTTCGTCACCAAAGAATGGACCACCTTTGCCTGGCTGCTGGCAACATGCAGTGCCCTTACCGTTGGGTTGTACTTCGTGTGGTTCCGCCATCTTTCAACGTCGGAGGCCGATGCCGATGACGTGTCGCCGTCTTCCTAACCGCTGCGCATTATTCTGCTATGCATCGACGTGACTTTATCCGCATGCTGGGAGCCGGTGCCACGGGCCTGTCGGTGATGCCCTACGTGAGTGGTCCGTACTTTCAGGGAACGCCGCACACCGAAACCGACATCGTGATCTTTGGCGGAGGCGCGGGCGGCCTGTGTGCCGGACTGCAAGCCGCACGGCTGGGGGCCGAGGTCGTCATTCTCGAACCCTCGCCATGGGTCGGCGGCATGATTACTGCCGCCGGGGTGAGCGCGCTCGATGGCAACAAGCACGGCGCAGGCGGCGGGCTCGTGCACACCTTCCGCGAGGAACTCGTGGCGCACTATGGCTCCTACGACGCATTGGAAACGGGGTGGATCAGCCTGTACAACTACGAGCCACACGTGGGCCAGGCCATCCTGGATCGATGGGTATCCAGCGAAGACAACCTTACTGTACTGCATGGCGTGGCCGCTACCGGCTACGAACGGACGGCTCAACACCGGCGGCGTATCAGCATCACGCCTGTCGATGATTGCTATCTTCCCGCCAACTGCCAGGAATCCGAACGCACGCTCACCTGCCGTATCTTCATCGATGCGACGGAATACGGCGACGGGCTGCCGCTTGCAGGGATTCCGTACCGGTTAGGACGCGAAAGCCGGGATGAGTACGGGGAAGTCCCTGCACCCGCTGAGCCCGACATGCACATGCAAGACCTGACCTATGCCGCCACGCTGGTGCGCGATCCCGAGGGCACTCCGCTTCCCGTTGCCGATACCGACCGCGCCCGTTGGGACTTCTTTGCCTGTAGCACCACCGCCGATTGCGAGAACCCCGACTCTGACTATCTCGGGCACGATGTGCATTCGTGGGAGCGCTTCATTACGTATGCGGCGCTGCCCAACGACAAGTACTTGCTCAACTGGCCGCACCATGCAAATGACTATCCTGTTTCGGAGGCTTTCTTCGAGGATCCGTTCTATCGGAAGAAGCAGCTGCGCATGGCGAAGCAGCACACCATTCAGTTCCTGCGCTACATGCAGACGGAACTCGACCACCCCGAGTGGCAGCTTGCCACCGATGAGTACCCGACCGAGGACCACCTGCCTCCGATTCCGTACATCCGCGAAAGCCGCCGCATGGTGAACAATAGCGTGATGACACTGGAAGACGTGGTGCCCACTCATGACAATCCGCGGGCCCCGATTCAGCCGGATGCGATTGCCGTAGGAGACTATTTCATCGACCATCATCATGCCCGCCACCACCTGCCGCCTGACTGTCGCCTAAATGAGGACTACCCGGATAACGCTCCGTTTCAGGTGCCTGCGTCGGTGTTCGTGCCCGACATTGAGGATCCCTGCGTACTGGTGGGCGAGAAGAGCATTGCCGTTACGCATATCGTAAACGGCTGTACACGCTTGCAGCCTGTTGTGATGCTCATGGGTCAGGCCCTCGGTGTGATGGCCGCTCATGCGGTGCACGACGACTGTGCTCCTGCCGATGTATCCACCGGGCGCATCCAGCATGATCTGATTGATGCCGGGTGCCCGCTCTACATCGTGTACGACATCACTCCCGACCACGACCTGTTCGAGCCGGTGCAGCGCCTGGCTCAGGCCGGGATTCTCCGCGATGACGACCCGACCGAGCTCGATCCAGATGCACCGTTGCCGGCATCGTGGGCCGCTCGCTGGTGTGACCGGGCCGATCTCTCCGAGGCGATTGCTGCCCCCGGAGCCGACCAGCCTTTGCGCTACAACGACGTGCGCGCTCCACTGCTCAACGCCCTGAACGAAGACAGCGATGTCGTCTCGCGCGCCGATTTTGTGGCTGCGCTGCACACCGTCACCAACGCGGAATAGCTTCGCCTCCCACTACGCCTGACCTGCTCGTTGCTCCCTCGTTTTGATTCATGGACGCCGCCAACGCATCCCCTCCGTACCGAGGCATCGTCGTATCGCACACCCACTGGGATCGGGCGTGGTACCTGCCGTTTGAGCGATTTCGCGTGCGGCTCGTGCGCCTGGTTGACCGCGTAATGGATCTGTTGGAAGACGATTCCAGCTACCGGGCCTTCACGCTCGACGGACAAACGGTGCTACTGGAAGATTACCTGGAGGTGCGGCCCGATCAAGAAGACCGGCTGCGGCGGCTTATCGAGCAAGAGCGGATGCTCATTGGGCCCTGGTACACCTTGCCCGATCTGTTTCTGGTTTCGGGCGAGGCGCTCATTCGTAATTTGCAGGAAGGACAGCGCCTCTGTGCACGTTTTGGCAGCACCATGCCCGTGGGCTATATCCCCGACCCCTTCGGACACATCGCACAGATGCCCCAACTGCTGCGTGGGTTTGGGCTCGACACCTATCTGTTCATGCGTGGCCTGGATGCAGAGACCAAAGAGCGACTCGGTTCCGTGTTCAATTGGGAAGCCCCAAACGGCGACCGCGTGCTCGCTATCTACCAGCCTGATGGCTATTTCCCCGCCGCGGCGCTTGGCCACCCCGGCCCGTACGGACGCTTCGACGGACGCGCCCCCTTGGTGGATGAGGCGCGCACGCAGATCGAGGAGGCCGTTGCCAAAATGGGAGCGCTGCAAGAAGAGCGTACGGTGCTTCTTAGCAACGGCTTCGACCACATGCCTGAGCAGCCCGAGCTTCCTGCTCTGCTCGATGCCCTTAACGAACAGATGGATACCGTAACGCTTGAGCACGGAACGCTGCCCATGTTTGTGGACGCGCTGAAGTCCGAAGCTTGCGCACACGGCACGTACCGGGGCGATCTGCTTGGCAATGTTGACCATCCCATTCTGTCGAGCGTCTACTCCACACGCATCTACCTGAAGCAGCAGAACCACCGGGCGCAGCGCCTGCTTAGTCGATATGCCGAGCCCATGAGCGCCTGGCTGGATGCCGAATCCACCGGGCCCGATGCGCGTCCTGTGCTGCGTCATGCCTGGAAAACGCTGCTGCGCAACCATCCGCACGACGATATCTGCGGCTGTAGCGTAGATGCGGTGCATGAAGACAACGAGGCACGGTTTCGCCACGTCATGGAAACCGGCACCGAACTGTTGGTGGAGCACCTGGAGCATCTGAAAAAGCACGGGGGATTCGAAGCACCTGCCGGTACCGGAGCGCGTTCGGCAGACGTCTGGGTCTTTAATCCGCATCCATGGCAGGCTACCTACCGCGTAAAAGCCACGCTCTTGTTTCCGAGCGATGACGGCACGCGCGCCTCGGCACCACCCCCCGAGCCGCTCAACGCGTGCGACGGCACAGGAAACGACGTGCCCATTCGCGTGCTCAACACCACTGGCGGGGTGATGCGAAACCCCTACCTGGAGCAAACCTGGGGGCGTCGGTACACGGTGTGCGCAACCGTTACCGTACCGCCCCTCGGCTATCAGATGCTGCATGTCTATGCATCTGGCAACGATGCATCCCAGAACGATGCATCCAGCAACGACAGGCTGCAATCTCCGAACTCCGATGCCCCCGCTGTATCCACAGGTCCTACACTGGAGCGTGCAAACGATCAGTATCGGCTTTTTGAGCGCGAAGGGGCGCTGTATCTGGAGGCGAAAGCGGCTGGCCAGACCATGGGTCCGGTGCTGCAGTTTGAATATCAACTGGATGCAGGCGATACGTATTCGTTTGGCCCCGTGCCCGAACACGGTCCCTGGTGGGCGCGGTGCACCGACATCGCCCCGCATCCCCACGATCCGCATGCTCTGCAAATGCAGCATGTTTTGCAGGTGCCAGCGTCGTACGATCGAGCGCAGGGCCCGCAGGGACGCACAACGCTTCACCTTACCACCAACGTCCAACTCGGCGTGCGGCGTGCGCTAGAGATCACGACACGCTACACGAACACGGCCCGCGACGGACGACTACGTGCTGTGCTGCCGGCACACGCAGCAACGCGCACTGCCTGGGCCGACGGGCACTTTCGGTGGGCACCGCGCTCCCAACAGCCGATGCAAACCCCTGAATCGCATCCCGATCGCTATGGAGGCTACCCGGGAGAACTGCGCTACCCCACGCATCACCAGGGCGACGGCGTAATGGTGGAAGCAGAGGGCCTGCGCACGTGGGTCGCCAATCGCGGACTCCCTGAGTTTGAACTGGTAGATGCCGGTGGGACACCCGGGCAAACCGCCCATATCGCAGTTACGCTGCATCGAGCGGTGGGGATGCTCTCGGTTGAGGGCGGGCGCCTCCGCGACTGTCAGGCCGGGCCGAGCATGCCAACCCCTGGTGCACAGTGTCAGCGTGACCTAAAAGCCGATCTTGCGTACGGGGTGGGTCCCTGGGAGCGCGCGACGGTGCTTCGGGAGATGCGCATGTTTGCGCATCCAGCCTGGACACGGGAAATGCCCGCGTTGCCCCATGTGACGTCTGAAGGAGCACGTCCCCGCACCCAATCGCTCCTGACTATCGACACGCCCGAGGTCGAGGTTACGGCTGTAACCCCAGCCCCAGCGCCTCGCACACAAGCCGTGCGGCTCTGCAATCGGAGCGGCACAGCACAGCGCGTGGCCCTAACCATCGGATGGCCGGTCGAGGCATACTGTTATAGCGACTTGAACGAGCAGTGGGATGATGAGGCGGCTACTCCGCTAACGGGAGATACGTTAACGACGATGATAAAGCCGCACGCCATCCAAACGCTGCTTCTTCGGGGAACGGAAGCCTAACCAACACCCATATTATTTTCGATTGACAATGAAAAGCTTTTCATTTATAATGCATTAAGTTCCTTAATAGGATCAAATTACGCGATTTTGAATCGACAGGAAACCGATATGGCATCGTCGAAAGCTCGGAGCATACGCGCCACGCTGGTTCATCGCGTGCAGATGCGATACATCGTTGCGTTTCCGTCGGAGTACCGGAGCAATCTGGAGAAGAAGTGGCCCCTGCTTCTCTTTCTTCATGGAGCCGGAGAGCGCGGATCCGACCTAAAAGCGGTAACGCGCCATGGTCCACTGGCCGAGACGGCGGCTTCCTCCGATCCGTTTGTGGTGGTGGCTCCGCAGTGTCCCGAAGACACCTGGTGGGATCCGCACGCAGTGTACGCGCTCGTCCGCGAGTGCCATGAGCGCTACCGGGTTAATCCAAGCCGGCTGTACGGCACGGGCATAAGCATGGGCGGCACAGGGATATGGAACTTGTCCGCCAAATGCCCGCGCCTGTTCGCGGCCATTGCCCCGATATGCGGACGCGCAGACCCGCTCTGGGCGAGTGCGCTTACCGACGTGCCAATTTGGGCGGTACATGGGGCCCAAGACCCCACGATTCCCTATGAGCAGTCGCGCACCATGGTCGATGCTGTGCAGGTACACGGCGGCACAGCACGGCTAACACTCGACCCCGAGGCGGGGCATGACGTGTGGACGCGTACGTATGCCAACTCGGCGCTCTACGACTGGATGCTTCAGCATGAGCGTAAGGCGTCGTTACTTTGAGGGCTTGAGTATTCCAGTTTCTCACCTTCGGCATTCGTTTGAGCTTATGCATCGATGCTTCCCATCACCTTATGAAAATCACGGGCACCTTTCTCGACGAAATTACGCACGACATCCCCTCGCAAAACTGGGGGCCGCAGGAGTGGGCGCGCGACTTCGACGCGATGCGCGCCGTGGGCATCGATACGGTTATTCTGATTCGGGCCGGATACCGCAATCGGTCCACGTTCGATTCGGAGGTGCTCCAGTCGCATCGACCCATGATTCCAGCATATAACGACCTGGTTGCGCTTTTCCTGGAAGAAGCCGCCCGCTGCGACATGGACTTCTATTTCGGGACGTACGATGCGGGCACCTTCTGGGATGAGGGAGACTACGCCGAAGAGGTGGCAATCAACAAAGCATTCTGCCACGAAGTCGTGGAGCGCTACGGCGCCGCCGATGCTTTTGCGGGCTGGTACATCTGCCACGAAATCAACACGTACGACGACGAGCAGATGCGACTCTACGAAGAGCTTGCTACCCATTTGCGGGCGCTCAAAAACGTCCCCATTCTGATGTCGCCCTATATGAAAGGGGTAAAGCAGTTTGGAGAAGACGCTATGGCCTTTGATGAGCACGCGTCTACATGGAAAACAGTGTTCGAACGCCTTGAGGGACTGGTGGATGTCGTCGCGTTTCAAGATGGCAATGTCCCGCTGCACGACCTGCCTCGATACTTGGATGTGAATCACGAGTTGGCCGAAGCCCACGGCATTCAATGCTGGAGCAATGTAGAGTCGTTCGATCGTGACGTGCGCATCCAGTTTCCTCCTATTGACTTTCGCAAACTTCGCTATAAGATCGAGCAGGCAGCTGCGGCGGCCGTGGAGAAAATTATCACGTTCGAGTTCTCGCACTTCATGAGTCCCCACTCCACATTTCCATCAGCGCGTACGCTTCACGACCGATACCGGAACTGGATCAACACGCCCACCGCATAGCTCCGATACCTACCGCGCAATAAAAACGGCTCCGAGATTAAAATGAAAACCTTTTCATAACAAAGGCCACGCATGATGACTGATCAGCTTCCGATTCAAGCCGCGCCTTCTGAGGGGCGCCGTGGTACGATTGCGCGCCTGCGGCAGCGCTACGAAACTGAACTGTTTGAGCATGTGCTTCCATTTTGGGAGACCCATTCGCCCGACGACGCCCACGGCGGCTATTACAATTGCCTGAGTCGTGACGGGACGTGCTACGATGCCACCAAATATAGCTGGCTCCAGGGCCGCCAGGTTTGGATGTTTAGCACGCTCTACCGCACCACAGAGCCGCGCGACACCTGGCTCCAGTGTGCTGAACACGGTCTCTCGTTCCTGCGCAACCACGCCCTCCGACCCAACGGGCAGGTCTTCTTTTCGCTGACGGAAGACGGGGCGCCGATCTACCAGCAGCGCAAGATTTTCTCGGAATGCTTCTACGTCATGGGGCTGGCTGAGTATGCGCACGCCACCGGACGCGACGACCTCTTGCGCGAAGCCCACACGCACTTTGAGCAGGTGTGGGCGTGGTCGAAAGATCTATCACAGGTTGGTCGTCCGCGTCATGCAGGGCAGGTGGATGCATCATCCCTCGCTATCCCTATGATTTTGCTGAACCTCATTGAGGTAATTACGGATGGCGAACGCACGCCCTACCAATCCGAAATAGATGCCTGCCTCAAGCGCATCCAGCACCACATCGACCCCGACACCGAACGCGTCTACGAAACGGTGCGCCCCGATGGCACGCGCATCGATACCGCCGAGGGCCGCCTGCTCAACCCGGGGCATGCCATCGAAGCCGGGTGGTTCGTTCAGCACTGGGCGCAGCGACTCAACCGGCCCGACCTGCAACGCCAGGCGGTTCAGATGGTCCGGTGGTCGCATGCCACGGGGTGGGACGACGAGTACGGCGGACTCTTCTACTTTCTCGACGCCGATGGATATTCGCCCACGCAGTTGGAGTGGTTCATGAAGCTGTGGTGGCCGCATTGCGAGGCGCTCTATGCGCATCTGCTCAACTATGCACTGACCGGGGCCGAGCAGGATTGGGCCGCCTTTACCTCGGTTCACGAATACACGTTTACCCACTTTCCCGACCCTGGATATGGGGAGTGGTTTGGATACCTCAATCGCGATGGGACGGTTACGCATCGCTGCAAAGGAGCTCCGTACAAGGGCTGCTTTCATGTGCCGCGCACGCTCTGGCTATGCGGCCAACTGCTGCGCCGTCTCGAAGCACCACCCTCCGATTGAGGGCACGCTCGCTTACGATCATTCAGTCCACCGATTACGCTATGGCTACTGACGCAGCATCCTCCGAATCGTCTGCCCGTACACAGGCAACTGCCCCCTTTACCGAGGGACCGTCTCATACTTCGCATGGCACCGACTATGAGCGCGTCCCCGTACTCATTTTCGATGATCCGGGGGAGATGGCGACCCGCGTGGCGCTTCGCATCGCAACCCTGATTGAGGAGCGCCAGGCCGTGGGGCAAAGCGCTGTGCTCGGCCTTCCCACCGGTTCTACCCCCATTGGGGTGTACCAGGAGCTGGTGCGTATGCATCAGGAAGAGGGGCTTGACTTCTCGAACGTGGTTACTTTTAACCTGGACGAGTATTACCCGATGGAGCCGGAGAGCTTGCAGAGCTACCATCGGTTCATGCATGAGAATCTGTTCGACCACATCAATATTCCGCCCGAGCAGATCCACATTCCACGCGGAGATATCCCGCAGGATGAGGTGGAGCGCCACTGTCTGGAGTACGAACATGCCATCACGAAAGCGGGCGGCATCGACTTGCAACTGCTGGGCATCGGTCGCAGTGGGCATGTGGGCTTCAATGAGCCCGGTTCGGGAGCGAAGACCCGCACGCGCCTCATCATACTCGACGAAATTACCCGGAAAGACGCGGCCTCCGACTTTTTCGGCGAGGAGAACGTCCCCGAAGAAGCGATCACGATGGGCGTTGGCACCATTTTGGATGCCAATGAGATCATCCTTATGGCAACAGGCGAGCACAAAGGGCCGATTGTACGCCGCGCTGTCGAAGAGCCACCCACGCGCGAGGTTACCGCCAGCTATCTGCAAGAGCACGCCAACGCGACCTTCTATCTCGATCGGGCGGCAGCAGGCGAACTGACGCGCGAAAAGACCCCGTGGCGCGTGCGCGAAGTGGAGTGGGATGCGCAGAAAGCCAAACGCGCGGTCATCTGGCTTTCGCAGAAAACCGGAAAAGCGATTCCGAGGCTGGAGCCCGCCGACTTTTACCAGCACCAGTTGCATGCACTGGTTCACCGCTACGACCATGTGGATGATCTGGCTCGCGAGGTGTTCGACGACCTCCGGCAGCGCATTACGTATCCCGAAGCGCTGTTTTCGGGAGACCGCGTCATTGTCTTCAGCCCGCACCCTGACGACGACGTTATCTCGATGGGGGGCATGCTCGACCAGCTGGTGCGCAACGACAACGAGATTACGGTAGCGTACATGACCAACGGCTCCGTGGCGGTGTTCGACGCGGATGTGCGCCGGTACCTACGTTTTCTGAAGATGAGTGCCAGCGCGCTTGGGCTCAGTGAAGACGCACTCAATGACTTCGAGACCGTGCGCGACGCGCTCATCACGTTTATGGAGACACGCGAACCCGGCGAGGTGGCCCCCGAGGCGTTGCAAGCTATCAAGGCGTATGTGCGATACAGCGAAGCCGTTGCCGCCATTGAGGTTATGGGGCTGGATGCTGAGCATGCGCGTTTCCTCGACATGCCGTTCTACAAGACAGGACGTATTCGCAAAGACCCAATTGGGGAGGCCGATGTGCAGGTGGTTCTCGACTTGCTGGAGGAAGTCAACCCCGAACATATTTTTGTGGCCGGAGATCTTTCTGATCCGCATGGCACCCACCGCATGTGTTACCAGGCGATCAAAGCCGCGCTGGCCCGGTACCGCGATACGTCTGCCGAAAGTGCAGATCCTTCCGGTCCGCAGATATGGCTTTATCGGGGGGCCTGGCAAGAATGGGAAACGCATCGCGCTAACATCTTCTTGCCGATGACGAAGTCGGACCTGGACCGAAAAGTCGAGGCCATCTTCAAGCATGAGAGCCAGAAAGATCGGGCCATGTTTCCGGGGGCGTACGATGAGCGTGAGTTCTGGCAGCGCGCCCGCGACCGCAACCGTGACACGGCAGAAACGCTCAATGCGCTGGGACTCCCCGAGTTTTACGCTGCGGAAGCATACGTGAAAACATACACGATGCCGTAAGCGCGTGCTACTACCAACTCTGCTGCGTCGTTGGTGTATGGAGGGATGGACGGGTGAAAGATAAGAACGCCCATCCTTAATTCGGTTTGAGAAACCAGGGGCCTGGTAGAGAGAAATGGGTACAACGACACGCGCCCTCCAGCCTATTGCAGGTTGGAGGGCGCGGGCGTTGGTGCTGTTATATACGCTATGCAGCGTAGCCAGGCGGCAGCTACAGGTTTTCGCAGCTACAGGTTCTCGCTCGCCGGAATCGGGAGCTGTGACCAAACCGGTTTACCTTGCGGTCGAGGGAGAAGAGCGCCGTTAGCAGAGAGCTCACGATGCTTACCGTTCACTGAGCGGACGCGCCAGCTTCTCGAAGACCTGACCACCATCCAGTTCGGTTGGGATTTCGTCGAGGCGCTCATAGCGTCGTGCGTCGATCCATCGGTGGCCGCCTTCAGCCCAGAGCGAATAGCGACGCTGAAACAGAATCTCGTCGATCAGCGCTGCTTCGGTGGACGGCCCGTCGTAGGCATCCAACTCCCACGTCTCTCGGATGATATCAATAGCATCAATCGCATCGCCGAGGTTACCCGTCTGTGCGTGTGCCTCTGCATAGATCAGGATGAGCTCCTCGTTACGCATGAATGGAATGGGCGACTCGTTCGATTCGTACCGGTTATCCTGGTAGAAGAGTTCGACGCCCGGCAGGTCGCCGTTCGAGATCGGTTCATCCCGCTCGAAGAATTTCTGTTCTACGCGCAAGTCACCCGGTAGCGCGTCCTCAAGCATCGAAGGATGCACCATCAGGATCTGATTTGTGTTCGCGTTACGCGGGTAGAAAAGCGGGTTGAACTCATCAGGCGGAGAGCCAAAGACGTGGTAGGCGCCTTCGTTCATGCTCGTCTCACCGGTCGTAAGTGAAAGGAACGAGTTATCTAAGGCATTCAGTGCACCCGTCCAGTCCTCAGCATAGATGGCTGCTCGCGCGGCGATGGCGCGGTTTAGTTCGCGCATTGTCGTCGGAGAGTCGAATCCTTCAAAGCCGCTGGAGAGTGTGAAGGCAAATGAGTTCCCGGCATTACCAAGCTCCGTATCGGCTTCGTCCAGGATCCTACGGATTTCTGCGAGGGACTCGTCGTAGCTGAGGAACGGTCCTGGATTGAGCGGGTCGGCCACGTCGATTCGGATTGAGCCGGGCGGGTTACGATCCGGTCCGCGCCACTGGCCATTCAGGGCGATCAGGTACTGATAGGCCTGGATCGTCTTTGCAAAGCCGATATAGCCGTTGGCCTCCTGCTCATTAACGGCGTCGGTGTTGTTCACGGCGTCGATCAGAAAGTTGCCTTGCTTGATTGCCGCGTAAGGTACGTCGAAGGCCCCTCCATCGGCGAAGAACTCGGCATCAGGCGTGACACCTTCTTGGCCCAGCCAGTTTGTGATGAAGCGCGGGTCTGAAGCAAAGGTGGCGTACACCTCGCGTCCAAACGACCCATAGAGTTCGGTGACATCGGGTAGGGCGTTGCGGTGGCGATCTTCGAGGCCCGTCACCAGGTTCTGAAGCTCACTTGGGGTTGCTCCATTCAGCACGGCCTCGGTAGAGGGACTGTTGGGGTCGGTGACGGTGCCAGGATCGAAGAAGTCGCAGGCTGCCAGGGTAGCGGCGAGTAGCACGACGAAGCACGCGTTATAGGCAAAACGTTGCATAGTCATAGGAATGAGTCTCATCGGAAGCTGAAAAAGTGGGATGGGGGGGTGGCGAGCGCATTAGTATTCCAGCCGCAGGTGGAACGTGAGGCGCCGCGAACTGGGGTACGGCGTCACCTCTACCGACTGCGCCACCGCTTGCGTCCCAAAGACTGAGACTTCCGGGTCGTAGCTGTCGTAGTCGCTGAACAGCAGCAGGTTAGATCCAGACAGACCCAGCTTGACGTTGCGGAGCGTTCCATTGAAGGCTGTATCGAGAACGCTGCTTGGAAGCGTGTAATAGATCGACGCTTCACGGAGCTTGACGTAGCTCGCGTCTTCAACGAACTGCGCTGCGCCCGGGCCAAACATGTCGGTGCGATCAAGGCCGTTAGGTACGCCGTCGCCGTCGTGATCCTCGTTCCAGTCCGCTGTCGTGCCCCCGATGTCAGAGAGGAAGCGTGACAGGTTAATGTTCTCGCCCCCCTTGCTCCAGTGGAAGAGGAAGCTCAGCTCCAGATCCTGAAACAGGGTAAACGAGTTCGAAAACGACATCTGGAAGTCGGGCTGTGCGTCGCCATAGATCGTAAACGGTACCTCTGCGTCTGGCGTCGCTGGCGTGCCAACAATTGTTGTTGGCGAGAAGCCTTCGCCGGTGTAGTAGGTGCCGAGTGCCGCGCCGAATCCGCCTGTTGTGAAGGCCGGAATCGTCAGGTCGGTCATCTCCGAGTTGTTCTGCCAGAAGAGCGTTCGCGAGAACCAGGAGAAGTTATCTCGGCTTATGGGTAAAACGCTTAGCCCCAGCTCGATGCCGGTATTTCTCAGCGTTCCGGCATTCGTGGCGATTTGGGTGATTCCTGTTGAGACCTCGTTCTCTCGGTCAAGGATAATGTCGTCTACGGTCTTGCGATAATAAGTTGCTTCGAGAGCGATGCTTCCATCAAGAGCACTTACGTCGGCACCGACCTCCAACTCGCGCGACCGCTCTGGGTCGAGGTCCGGATCAACGCCCCGGGTTGATATCGTGGATCCCAGCCCCCCTCCAATATTGCTGCTATTGAGAGCGGAGAAGGTCGCGCCAAACTGAGGCAGGCCGCCCGTCTCGCCGTAGGCCGTACGCAGTTTCATCTGCCCAATGGAGTCGATCCCCCAGAAGCCAAAATTGTGCAGGTTGATAGCCAACGACCCCTTCGGATAAAAGTAAAAGTCCTGCTGTTTTACGTTGAGCGTCGAGCGGTCGAAGCGTGCGCCAAATGTACCGATGACCCTGTCGTCCCAATTAATCTCTTGCTGGCCGACATAGCCGATATCGACGATCTTTACAAACTGCTGGGAAAAGATCTCCTGGGTTTGCCCATTAAGCGGATTGAGCTGGCCCGGGGCCAGTCCGCGCCCACGTACGAGCTGTCGGTTCTCATCTTGCGTGTAACGGGTGAAGCCGCCTTGTGTGGTCAGGTCGAAGGACCCGGCTCCTGACTCTAACGTCTGGTTATAGACGAGAAAGCCCTGCATATTTGTATTAAAGTTGTCCTCTTTCCCCTGAATCACATCACCGGGATCGGACTGCGACTGCTGAAACTGGAAAAACGGCGGGAAATACACCGTGCTATTGCTGTTCAGGTAGTCCAGGCCGCCTTTCAGATCCAGCGAAAGAGAAGCGCTCTCGCTCTGCAGTAGATCTGCATTCAGCGAGAATGACTGCAGAAAACGGCTAACCTCCTGATTGTTAGTTGCTTCATTGACCAGCCGAAGCGGGTTCTCCGCAAAATAGGGGTTGTCGGGGAAGTTGCCATCCTCATCCGGCTGCAGTTGTGCGTAAGTTGGCGTGTAGGCCAGAGTATAGCCCACCGAGCCCCCCGTCGAGTTCTGGTTGCCCGTGAATCCGCGGTCGGAGTCGCTGTAGATATAGTTTGAGCTTGAGGCGATGCGTACCCGGTCACTCAAGCGGTGGTCGATGTTACCCCGAACGGTCTTGCGGGCAAAACCGGTGTTCTCAATAATGCCGTCCTCGTCTTTAAGTCCACCAGCGACGAAGAACTGCGTCTGTTCATTGCCCCCAGAAATCTCAAGCTGGGTATTGCGGGCCAGCCCTACATTGCCATAGAGCTCATCCTCGTAGTCGGTGATGGTCCCATCCTGCTGAGCCTCGTTGAAGCGGTCTTTTTCGCGGGCAGCAGCAGGGGTGCCTTCGCCGTAGATCAGGTCGATCTTGTCTTCGCTCCACGAGGCTACTCCAAGTAAGTTCAGCGCTGATACGGCGCCCAACTCCTGGGAAAAGCTCACACGTGTGCGACCTGCTTCGCCGCGCTTGGTGGTGATGATCACCACACCCGAATTGGCGCGCTGCCCGTAGATAGCCGCCGCAGAGGGGCCCTTCAGCACTTCGATACTCTCGATCTCATCGGGGTTCAGATCGGCCAGACGGTTGGCCGAGTTATCTTGACTGCCCCCTCCAGCTCCATCGACTGACGACCGACCTGTTGAAATTTGGGCATTGTTGACGTAGACGCCATCGATAATGTAGAGCGGCTGCGAGGAGCCTGCTCCCAGTGTGCTAATACCACGCATCTGCACGTTGATACCGCCGCCGGGCGCGCCGCTCTGCGACGTAATGTTGACGCCTGCCAGTTTGCCCTGCATAGCGCCGTCAAGCGTTGAAGGGTCAACGTTTCCTGCGATATCCTCAGCATCAATCTTTGTGACAGCGTTAGCGAGGTTCTCACGTTTGATGCTGGAGGCCAGTCCTGTAACCACTACTTCGTCAAGCCCCACCACATCGGGCTCCATCGACACATCAATGTTCGTTTCGCCTTCGGCAACGGTCACTTCTTGGGTGGCAAAGCCCACAAACGAAAATACAAGGGTGCGTCGCCCTTCAGGCAGCTCAATTGTGAATCGCCCATCGGCGTCGGTGAGCGCTCCAACTTGGGTGTTCTGCACCGTTACGTTCACACCCGGAAGGGGCGTTTCATCTTCCGCGTCAATGACGGTGCCTTCTACCGTCGTTTGAGCTACAGCCAGGGTGGGCCAACTCATCAGTAGAGCAAGCAAGATCAACCATGCCCCGGCATGGCGTATCAGGTATCGGTCGTGCATAATAAAATGGCAAGCAGTCTATGAAAAACATAACATACAGACAGACGCAACCCGCAGAAACGAGTCGCACAGGAACGCGGGATGTTCGCAGGAGGACACGGTGGGGGGCTGCTGGAAAAGACACTTCTGGCCAGCTACCCACGATATCTAACTCGTGTGACAGCTTGTCGCTCTTTAGCGGACCAAAACGCGTCTTATATGAAGGAAAGTGTAGGAACGTGCAAACAGAATGTCAAGCTGGAAAGATAGATTTGTGAAGACGTGTAAGCGCTTTTATCGAGCTGAAAGCTGCATCTACTCGTTAATACGTGCACTTGTTGTAAAGATCTGTCATGCCAAATCCGGTTGCAGCATTACGGGGAGAACGTGCGCAGTTACAACTCACACGTCACCCCGTCGCGGGGCTCCGCCTCGCGACGGGGCCGTTCAGGGGCTCTGCCCCGTTCTTCTACACAGGGAATAGCAGATGACGTGATGGAACGCGTACCACCAAACGGTATCGTTTCTCTACAGCGCTCCGGGGTGGGAGATAGACAGATAGGTTGGGGATGGCTGGATGTTGTTCGCGTTCTCCCGTTTACCCTTTGGTACCTACGTACACGAATGAAGCATGCGGAGTTGGTATCAGATCCGAATAGTAGTGCTCTGTCAACCCTCATTTTGATGGGGTTGAGTCCGTAATCTTGTGTAATTGAGGCGAGCGAGTAGAAAAAGCCATCGCGTTTTGCCAGGTTGGAAGCGAGACGAACCGAACCAACCGACATACTAACGATGGCTATCTTTGAGATTACAATCGACGACGAAAAGATCCAACACCTGCTCCAGAACGACCGCGGCATGGCAGCGCTGCTGGAGCCGATCCTGAACCAGATGCTGCAAGCGGAGATGACTGAACATCTGGGCGCCGAATCGGACCAGCGGACCGACTCGCGGCAGGGCTACCGCAACGGGTCGTATGAGCGGCAGCTCACCACGCGAGTCGGAACGATCAACCTGGAGGTCCCCCGAGATCGGGACGGGACGTTTCAAACCCAGCTCTTCCAGCGATATCAACGGTCGGAGAAGGCGCTGGTGCTGGCGCTCATGCAGATGGTCGTGCAGGGCGTGAGCACGCGTCGCGTGAAGAAGAT
>NZ_JAWOAR010000114.1:0-10014 GCF_046498435.1 Longimonas sp.
TGCGCATTACAAATCAAGTTGACAAAGGTTTACGTGCTCACGAAGATCGAAATTCCGCAGAAAGAAATGGGAGAAGGCAATATAGCAGATTTACAGCAAAAGAAAATGTCAATTTTGAAAGAATATGAGCCGGCGATCAAGCGCGAAGCGGAAGAACCGATTGCAGCCAATCCGGTCGAGGCTGTGCCCTACGAAAAAGCGGAACTGACCCTACCCTCTACGAGCAACCTCTCGGCAATAGATCGCACCACGCGAGTCGAGTGGATTTGCACGGTAGTGGAGCGTGAGAGTCCGGTGCATCAGCACATGGTGATGCGCCGCATCGTCGACGCCTCGGGCGCCAGCCGCATGGGCGCACGCATCAAAGACGCCCTACACGCAGCCATCGACCATGCCGAGCAGGCGGGACGTATCGAGCGCACCGGCGATGTGCTTACCGCGCCCACCCAAGACGACGTGCCCGTGCGCGACCGAAGTGCGCTTGAACGGCGCGAGCGGGACATTGCGTACATCCCGCCGTCCGAGATTCAGGAGGCCGCCCGCCGCATCGCGAAAGCATCGTTTGGCGTAGGCCGCGATGAACTCGTGCAGCAGACCGGCCGCACGCTCGGCTTCGGACGCGTCGGCTCGAAGATTCGTACGCACGTAGACGAAGCCATCGCATCCATGCTGGAAGACGGAGCGCTTGTCCGGGAAAATAATCACCTGGTGGTGCCGGAGTGAGCCCACGTAGCGTGCCTCCCCAGCTGAATAGCGTCCTTCGTTCACCATAATTTGAGGCAGGCGGGCGGAACGTGGAGCATGGGGGTAGGTACAGCACATCTGCAACGCCCCGGTGGGGTGGCGGAGCCTGGTTGAACGCACCGGTCTCGAAAACCGGAGTACCCTCACGGGTACCGGGGGTTCGAATCCCTCCCCCACCGCTGTTAACTACGGGTACAATCGCACATGCCGACGCCTCCTTCTGTCTGCCGACGGAAGGAGGCGTTTTCGTGGATGCGATGTGCATCTCGGCATGGGCAGTGTGGGGGCACAGGCTCTGAAACGTTATGCCTGCCCATCGCACATGTCAATTGGAAGGCGCACCGACTCCGTAAAAAACACAGCACACCCTCTGGTTCGCCAGGCTTTCGAGAGACATCGCCGCGCCGGGTTCGTATCGTTACTTGTGCATCCGCCTGTTTCTTCCGGCTTCCCCATTCCTATGTCAACCGAACACACCGTCGCCGCTTCGCGCTGCACCATGACCGAGATTGTGCTGCCCAACGACACCAACGGGCTGGGCAACATGATGGGCGGGCGGCTGCTGCATCTCATGGACAAATGCGCCGCCATTTCGGCCCAGCGCCACGCCCGGCGCGTGTGCGTCACCGCCTCGGTCGATAACGTCGAGTTCCAGCGGCCCATTCGCGAGGGCAACGTCGTTGTGGTTGAGAGCCAGGTAAACCGCGCCTTTCGCACGTCCATGGAGGTGGAGCTCAACGTGTGGGCCGAAAACCCGCGCGATGCCACGCGCCGCAAGTGCAACCGCGCCTTCTACACGTTCGTGGCCCTCAGCGAAGACGGCCATCCGATTGAAGTGCCGCAGGTCGTGCCCGAAACCGCCCAGCAAGAGAGGCGCTTCAAAGCCGCTGGCAAGCGCCGCGACGTGCGCCTGGTGCTGGCCGGGCGCCTCTCGCTCGACGAGGCCAACCACCTGCAAGACGACATGGTTGAGGCCGTGCGTACCGCCCGCGACAGCGAGTAAGCCTTCTGCATCCCCATGCGCAACCTGCTCTGCATTGTGCTTCTCGTAGGCAGCCTCGTAGGCGGTGTGCTGCATGCACCCGTCTACGCCCAGCGCGCCCCCGGCTCCGTTGGCATTGGCGCACAGGCAGGGCAGCCCGGTGGGTTCACCGCCAAAACGTACGGTCGCGCGCCCTGGGCCGGCGTGTTTAGCCTGGGCACCAACTTTCGCGACCAGACCGTGGCCCACGCGCACCTGCTGCGCGAGCACCCGCTTCCCGAATCTGCCCTCTGGATGTTCTGGGGCCCGAGCCTGTTTCTGGGGCTGCGCAGCCTCGACACCCGATCGCGCGTGGTAACCGGGGTTGGTGCGCGCGTCGGACTTAACTTCTACACCGAGCGCATTGAGGTGTACCTGCACGCCAGCCCCCGCGCCGAGGGATTGCCTGCGCCCGACGTACGTATAGGGGGAAGCGTAGGCCTCCGCTACTACCTACGGTTCTGATCGTCTGCTGCCTCGCCGCAGCTTCGCCTTGTTTGTCCGACTGCCTCTGCGCCGGAAATATGCTCTATAACCGCGTACTCATCACAGGCGCCAACGGTCTTCTTGGGCAGGCGCTTACCCGGCGCCTGAGCCAACTCCCCGAGTACGACGTGCTCGCCACCGCCCGCGACGACACGCCCCGCTTTGACACCGGCTCGTGTGGCTACGCCCCGCTCGACATCACCCAGCCCGACGACATCGCAGCGCTCTTCGAAGACTTCACGCCCAACGTCCTTGTCAACTGCGCCGCTATGACCGATGTAGACGGCTGTGCCGAGGCCAAAGACGACTGCTGGGCCACCAACGCCACCGCCGTGCAGCATCTGGCCGAGGCCTGCCGCCGCCACGGCACGCGCCTGGTGCAGGTCTCTACCGACTTCGTGTTCGACGGCGAAGACGGGCCCTATGCCGAAGACGCTCGCCCGAATCCCGTCAATTACTACGGACGCTCAAAACTTGCGGGTGAGAATGCCGTGCGTGCCTCGGGGCTGGCCAACTGGGCCATTGTGCGCACGGTGCTGGTGTACGGCACCGGCACCGATCTGAGGCGCGGCACCATCGTGACGTGGCTGATGCAGAAGCTGGAAGCAGGCGAGCGCGTGCATATCGTGACCGACCAGTGGCGCACGCCCACCTACGTGAACGACCTGGCCCGCGGCATTGAGCGGATGCTTCACTACGAAAAGACCGGCGTGTACCACATCTCCGGACGCGAACTTGTCTCGATCTACGACCTTGCTACCACCGTAGCCGATGTGTGCGATGCCGACCCGGACCTCATCACCCCCGTAACCAGCGACTATTTCGAAGACGCCGTGCCGCGTCCGCCGCGCACCGGGTTCATCATCCTGAAAGCCGAAACCGAACTGGGCTACCATCCCACACCGCTGCGCGAGGGCCTACGGGCGGTGGGGACCACGCTGGGCGTTGCGTCAGATTCGTGAGTGGAGCACCGGGCCTTCGCCTCCGCAGGTTCGTGCTATATTAACACCGCATCCCTGCCTTTTCGAGACGTGCTTGCGTTCTTGCAGATACGCAGCGCATCCGCCTGTATTCGTATGCATGTTAACCTGAACCCGTAGCTTTTATGCTTGACCTTGAAGCTGTCCGTGAACACCCGAACCGCGTGCGCGAAGCGATGCGCGCCAAAGGCGAAGACCGTCCCGAGCAGGTCGACGCGCTGCTGGAAGTCGACGACGAGCGGCGCACGCTCATCACGGAACTGCAAGAGGCGCAGGCGCGCTCCAATCGCATCTCGAAGCAGATCGGCGCACTGATGCGCGAGGGGAAGAAGGACGAGGCGCAAGAGCACATCGAAGAGACCAGCGCGCTTAAGGAAAAGATCAGCGAGCTGGAAGAGGAAGTCCGCGAAAAGAAGGCCCTCACGCAGCAGATGCTGCTTCAGTTGCCAAACATCCCGCATCGGAGCGTGCCGGTGGGCGCCTCCGAAGACGACAACGAGGTGGAAGAAGAGGTCGGCGAGAAACCGACGTTCGACTTCGACCCGCAGCCACACTGGGAGCTGATCGAGGCGCTGGGACTCGTCGACTTTGAGCGCGGAGCGAAGGTGACCGGCGCCGGATTTCCGATCTACACTGGCAAGGGCGCACGTCTGCAACGGGCGCTGATTCAGTTCTTTCTGGATCAGGCCTACGAGAACGGATACACGGAAGTCCAGCCGCCGCTTTTCATCAACGAAGACAGCGCGCGCGGCACGGGGCAACTCCCCGACAAGGAAGACCTGATGTACGAGATTCCGCGTGAGGGCTTCTTCCCCATCCCGACCGCCGAGGTGCCCGTCACCAACATGCACCGCGACGAAATCTTCGATGCCGACGACCTGCCGCGCATGTACTGCGCGTACACGCCGTGCTTTCGGCGCGAAGCGGGCTCGTACGGCGCGCATGTGCGCGGCCTCAACCGCATGCATCAGTTCGACAAGGTGGAACTGGTGCAGTTCGTGACGCCCGAGGAGAGCTACCGTGCGCTGGAGGCGATGTGCGCCGATGCCGAGTCGCTCTTACAGGCACTGGGGCTGCCGTACCGCCGCCTGCTCATGTGCACCGGCGACATGGGCTTTACGCAGGCGAAGAAGTACGACCTGGAGGTGTGGAGCGCCGGGCAGGAGCGCTGGCTGGAGGTGTCGTCCGTCTCGAACTTTGAGGCGTTCCAGGCGCGCCGCATGCAGATTCGGTATCGCCCCGAACCCGAGGCCAAGCCCGAACTCGTGCACACGCTCAACGGCAGCGCGCTGGCGCTTCCCCGCATAATCGCCGCGCTCATTGAGCAGTACCAGACCGAAGACGGCACCGTTGTGCTGCCCGAGGTGCTACATCCGTACACGCGGTTTGAGACGATTGGGTAGTGTCGTGTCACACCTGAATGATTGGGGTTCGATGCGTATTTTCCCCTCCATCCTAGCCTTCCTCCCCGGGGAGGAAGGAACCATAGGACGCTCTCATGAAGTCCCCCTCAGAGGAGGGGGATTTAGGGGGAGGGATTCCGTGCTCGCAAACGACCTAAACAGTCATCTGTGACACAGCACTATAAGGTGTCGGGGTCCACCTCGACCACCTGGCGATTCATGATAGCGAGGGTACGTGCGGGATACTCACGCACCAGCCGGTAGTCGTGGGTCGCCATGAGTAGCGTCATGCCCTGGCGATGCAGGTCCACAAGCAGCCCCTGGATGTCAGATGCCACAGCAGGGTCGAGATTGCCGGTGGGCTCGTCGGCCAGGAGGACCCAGGGGTCGTTGGCAATGGCACGCGCAATGACAACACGCTGCTGCTCGCCGCCTGAAAGCTCGTGGGGGAACTGCGTGCGCTTGTGGTTGAGCCCTACCCGCGTGAGTGCTTTGATGGTGCGCTTCCGTACTTCTTTCTTGCGTTTCCCGGTGGCATAGAGCGCAAACGCGACGTTGTCAAAGGCACTGCGGTCGGGCAGCAGTTGAAAGTCTTGAAAGACGACACCGACCTCGCGGCGCAAGTACGGAATCTCGGCATCGCTGATCTTGTCGGATCGGTACTCGCCCACCTGGGTGGTGCCCTTGTCGGGAAAGTGGTCCATGTAGAGCATGCGAAGGAGCGTGCTTTTCCCGCTTCCGGTGGGCCCGATCAGGTAGGTCATTTCGGCGCGCCCAACATCAAACGAGACGTCTTCGACGACGATACGTTGCTCGCCGTTGGGCGCGGTGTACGAGGCCGTAACGTTGCGGAAGTGTATCATGCCACGTAGGGAAGCAAGCGAGAAATCAACCCTGGGATGCGCTTCGAACTGCTGGCGCTACTGCATGGCGGGGGCACTCGATTGGCGGTGTTGCGCCGTAAAAGCCGCTACCTGCAGCGCACTTTCCATGCTTCCTGGCAGCGCCATGCCCTTGCCTGCAATGCCATATGCCGTACCATGATCGGGCGAGGTGCGCACGATGGGCAGTCCCGCTGTAAAGTTGACGCCCCGATCAAATGCAAGTGCCTTGAACGGGACGAGCCCCTGGTCGTGGTACATAGCCAGCACCGCGTCGTAGCCGCTGTTGAGCTGGGTGGCAAAGTAACCATCAGCAGGAATAGGCCCGCTCACCTGCAACCCATCGGCGCGGGCCTGCTCCAGCGCAGGCGCAATAATCGTTTCCTCTTCGAGACCAAGCACGCCCCCGTCGCCAGCATGCGGGTTCAGCCCCAGCACCGCAATATGCGGCTGGGCAATGCCAAAGTCGCGCTGAAGCGCTTCACTTAGCACCTCCAGCTTGGTGCGAATAACAGCTTCGGTGATGGCGTCGGCCACCTTGGCGATCGGAATGTGTGCCGTTACGAGGCCAACGCGTAGCTGTCCGGCGACCATCATCATCATGGGACGCGGACTGTTCGTGCGTTGCGCAATAAACTCGGTATGCCCCGGCACGGTGTATCCCGCTTGGGCAATGGCGTCTTTTGAGATTGGTGCAGTAACCATTGCATCGGCCGTGCCATCGAGGCAGGCATCTACCGCCGCTTCCACTGCCTGCATGGCCAGCGCCCCCCCTTGGGCGGTAATTTGTCCAAACTGCACGTCGTGCGTCTCGCCACCCGTTACATCCCACACAACGACCCCATCGTCCGGGAGTGTGCTCGGGGGCGTGTCTACGGCGTGTATGGTGAGATCCGAGTAGCCAAGCACGTCGGCGTGCTGACGCAACACGTGTGCCGAGCCCACTACAATGGGGGCAATGGAGGGCGCCAGGTGCGGGTCGTGCAGCGACTTGAGCAGCACCTCGGGACCAATGCCGTTCGGGTCGCCCAAGGTGATGACAACCCGCGTGCGGGTGCTACCCGTAACAGACGGATCGGGACGCTGGTACGTGGGGCGCTGGATGGCCATGATGCAAACGCAGAATCAATGACACAAGTAAGTGAGGCGATATAGAGCGCGGCCCAAGCATCAGGAGCTCAGGGCAGGCGCTCAAGGAAAGCGTGTTGGCAAACACCGCTTCTATTTAAAAGGGCACCGTTTGGCACATAGCTGTTTGGCACATAGCGGCTGTCAGATCGGGGGTACACAGAGCGCGTTACGCAATGGACTGAGCATCGGCGTAGCGTTCAAGGTAGTCGGTCAGCAGACGCACACCGGCACCGGTGCCGCCTTTGGGGCGATACGGCTGGGCACTACTTAAGAACGCCGTACTGGCAATGTCTATGTGCATCCACGGGTAATCTACAAAATGCTCCAGAAACTTACCGGCGGTAATGGCCCCTGCCGGACGTCCGCCCACATTGGTAAGGTCGGCAATATCGCTCTTGAGTTGCTCGTTGTAGTCGTCGTAGAGTGGAAGCGGATGCACGCGGTCGCCCGTGCGCTCGCCAGCGCGCTGCAACGCATACAGACGCTCGGCGGCGTCGGGCGTGTTGCTGGTCATAACGGCCGAGGCATAGTGCCCCAGTGCAGTAACGGCTGCCCCCGTGAGCGTCGCCAGGTCGACGACCAACGCTGGGGTGTAGCGGCGCGCATACGAAAGGGCATCGGCCAGCAGCATGCGCCCTTCGGCATCGGTATTCATGACCTCAACGGTGGCCCCGCTGTGCATGGTTACAACCTCGCCGGGTACGTACGCGTGCTGCCCCGGACGGTTATCGGTGGCCGGCACCAGCCCGATAAGGTGCACGGGCAGGTTCAGGGAAGCTACGGCTTCGAACGTGCCCATCACCGCCGCAGCCCCGCCCATATCCGCCTTCATGAAGTCCATCGAGTCTTTCGTCGGCTTGAGCGAAAGGCCTCCTGTATCGAACACGACGCCTTTGCCGACAAGCACCACCGGACGGTCGTTTACGGCCTGGTCGGGGGCCCACTCCAGCACGCTAAAGGTAGGCGGCTCTACACTGCCACGGTTCACCGCAAGCAGCCCCCCCATGCCTTCGTCTTCGATCCGATCCCGATTCCACGTCTCCACCGTGTAGCCATGGGCATGCCCGGAGTCTTTGATGGCAGCGGCCAGGTGGCGTGCCGTTTTTTCGTGGGGCGAGCGGTTGACAAGGTCGCGGGCCGAGCATGTGGCCGCGGCCACGTGCTGGCCTCGTGCTGCCCCGTCTTCTACAGCGGCTTCATCGTGGTCGGGACGGTAGGCCACATGCAGAGCATTAAGCACCGGCGCTACGTCATCCCGATCGGTTTTGTAGGCGGTATAGCGGTAGTGCGCCAGCACAAGGCCCTCCACCAGTGCCTGTGTGGCTGTTCGGGCTTCGATCGGCAGCGTAGGCATCACCAGTCCCACATCGGTGGCGTGAGCGTCGCGTAGGGTTTCGGCGGTGGATGCGGCGGCGCGGCGCAACGACTCGGCATCAACTTCATCAATGGCACCGCAGTTCACGAAGATGATGCGCTCGGCCTCGGGAGCTTCGGGGTAGATGACTACGGTATCGCCGTGTTCATCGCCCAGGACTCGCAGCGCTTGGGCGAACGAGGCTCCGAGTGTGTTCGTGAGCGCTTCTTCATCGGCACTGGCAACAGGCCGCGCCAGCGGGACAACCCATGCATCCACAGAAAGTGAAGCGGGCGATGCCGAGGTAGCAGTAACAGTCATGAACGTAGTGGTTGAGTTCGGGGATACAGGGCGCGGGCGGCGCAACGCGTAGGACGATGCAGCCCCAACGCCACCGTGCGCAGGATGCAGCGCTACCGGATGCTACCGGGTGGGCGATTTCATCAGTTCAGCGATGCGGGAGGCATCCTCGTCAGAGAGCGGCCCATTGTCCTCAAAATCGAAGTCGATAAAGCGCGGGGCGGCGGCGATCACATCGGCAATGACGTCGTCGAACGAGGCGCCCTTCACATAAGCGCCCGATGCGTTGCGATGCCCTCCGCCGCCAAACGAACGCGCCCACTCATCGACGTGCGTATCGGACTCGGAACGGAAGCTAATTTTGGCGCCGTCGCTCACCTCCGAGAACAAAACGGCTGCGTGCACTCCATCAATCGAAAGCACATAGTTCACAAAGCCCTTCTTGTCGTCCCAACTGGCGCCGGTGTCGTTCACCATGCGCTGCGTAACAACGGAGTAAGCGAGTTGGCCGTTGAACTTGATGCGGATGCGATTCAGCATGCGTCCGAGCAGGCGCAGGCCCGCCATGGAGCGGCGGTCGTAGATCTGCGCATGGATCGGAGCCGGGTCGATGCCACCGCGGTCGAGCACATCGGCAATGATGCGGTGCAGACGCGGCGTAACGCTGCTGTAGCGAAACGAGCCCGTATCGGTCATGATGGCGGTATAGAGCGCGGTGGCCACCTCCTCGTTGATGGCGCTGGGGTCGATGCCGTCGATAAGCTCGTAGACGAGCTCGCCGGTAGCCGAGGCGGTATCGCGCACCAGCATATGGTCGAACCACTGCTCGGGCTCGGTATGATGGTCGATCAGGAGCACAGGGGCTTCGGCCTTGCGCAGCGTGCCGCCGATGCGCCCGAGGCGCTCCTCGTCGTTGGTGTCGAGCACGATGATGAGGTCGGCCTCGGCAATGGCTTCGTGCTGCGCAATTGAACTGTCGAACTGCTGAATGTGCTCTATGCCCGGCATCCAGTCGAGGTTGTAGGGCGCTTCGTCGGCGTTGATAATGTCGACGGTCTTCCCCCACTGGCGTAGCGCTCCCGCCAGCGCAAGCTCCGAGCCAAGGGCATCGCCATCGGGGCGCAGGTGCGAGGTGAGCAGGAATCGGTCGTGCGAGCGCAGCAGCGCGAGTGTATCGTCCATGAAGCCAAAAAGCGGCAGCCGTCGGGGAATGCGAATAGCGGTTTCTGTACGCAAGCCGTGCGCGTGGGTTCATCCACAGACACCTACGTAAAAAGTGGAACTACTGCACCAGCAAAAGGACGCCCTACCCGGTCGCTTCGGCATCTGGTCAACATCTGGATATGATCTCGGCGGTATACCAACGCCGCATGCTGCGGTGATGGAGGGATGGAGGGATGGAGGGATGGAGGGATGGAGGGGTGGGCGAACGTATGAACGCGAGAAACCACCCATCCTCACACCACCCATCCTCACATGAGGCCGACTGACGAAGTACATTCGGTGTTCTGGGGGACGCACCACCGCAATGCGGCGGACGGAGTGGGGCAGCACCCTTTGGTCTCGAAATCATAAAGGCTCATGCGCAAATCGTTTTCGCCCAGAAACCATAAAAATGAAGTGTATAATTTATTCAGGTACTCTTTGTTGTTTGTAAGATGAAATGCCTGGTGGTACATTAACACCATTGCCATGGCATCGATGGGCTGCTGGG
>NZ_JAWOAR010000065.1:0-7922 GCF_046498435.1 Longimonas sp.
AGGTTCAGATCATGCTGTACCATCACAACGGTCAGGCTGTAACGGTCCTTCATGGTTTTGACCCGGCTCTGGCAGGCCGGGTGACGATGCAGGGACAGGACCTGAGCACCATGCCCCGTCCCCATCGGGCACAAACCATTGCCATGGTCATGCAGACCCTGGAAAGCATTCGGTGAGCGCAGTCGAACCATCTCCTTGGTGTTTAGCAGGAACTTTTCGGGACGGCACGACACGCGTATCCATCTTGGTTCAACCCACAGAATGACCTGTGACACGACAGTAGGGGGAAGCAACGGTCAGGGGCGTGGAGCAAGCAGCACATCGGAGGCCGACCGGTTGGTGGATGCTTGCGCGTACAACTGTTCGTAGACGCGAGCCGTGTGGGTCGCCGAAAAGGTGACGCTTGCGTGGTGCTGAGCGCGCTTTCCGGCTGCCGCAAGCATGTCGTAATCGCCGAGCGCCTCAGTTAAGGTGGCCGCCAGTGCATCCGTATCGTTGGGCGGCACCAGAGCCGACGCTTCGGGCGCCACGTATTCGGGCAGCCCGCCGGCATCGCTGGCCACCACAAAGCGCCCGTGGGCGGCGGCATCGAGGGGCACGAGCCCCGCGGGTTCGTTCCACACCGAAGGGACGACCACGAGCCAGGTCATGCTCAGGAGACTGGCAAGGGCGGGGCCGTCGCACCAGCCGTGGAACTGCACGCGGTCTTCCAGTCCATGCGCGGCCACCTGTGAGTGGGCCGCCTGCATGTGGTCTTCGGTTCCGGTGCCGGCTACATGCAGCGTAACCTCCGTATCAAGCTGGGCCATGGCATCCAATAGCCAGTGTAGGCCCTTTTCGGGGGCGATGCGCCCGGCGTACAGAAGGTTCGGCGTGTGTGCGGGGGGAGCGGTGTACGGTACCACATCGGGGGCGGGCGAGGGGCACACCACAATGTTATCGATCGCGCATCCGGCACGGGCCATCATCTGCTGTACGTACATGCTCACAGCGGCGGTAAGCACCGTTTGGGTCTGGTCGCGTTCGTGACGGATCCGCTTGAAATGCTTCCACATTTTGCGGGGGCGGCAGCTACCGCATCGCTCCTGCACATGCATGCGCATGCAGCCCAGCGGGTGGTACGTACGGTCGCAGGGTTGGCCGGAGCGACGCAGGTAGCGTGTACCCGAGGGGCAGCCGCCCTGATGGCCGTGCATGGTGCGCAGCAGCGTCAGGTCCTTCGGCAGCGGTTCGGGCAGGATGCGGTGGGCATGTAGCACATCAATGTCAAGTTGGCGTACTGCTGCATACAGCGTCTCGGGGGTTACAACCTGCATGCGCTCGCTGAGCGAGTGGTTATCAGACGGCTCATGGCAAAGCCAGAGCACGTCGTGTCCGGTGCGTTCTTGGGCAGTGGTCAGGCGGTCGACATAGGTGGCGATGCCGCCCGGGGCCCAAAGATCAGAGGCGTAGTGTGCAATGCGCATGAGTTACACCTCCCAGCTAAGATCCGACTCATAGCCCAGCTTCACAAGCAGCTGGCCCCACTCATTTTTGAAGCGGGCGGCCAGCGCCGGGGTAAAGTGGTTGCGCCAGTCGCCGGGCGTGCCCTTGCGGTAGTGACTGTGCACGTTCTCCTGCCCTTTCTTGCGTCCACCTGTCAGGCGGTCGAAGCGGTGGGTCTCCAAGATGCGCTGCAATGTATCGGGGGGCAAGGTGGGAAGGCGGCGGCGCGGAATGGGCAATAGCGGCCACGGCCCGGGCACACGTTCGTAGCCTTTGTAATGGAGCCGGTTCATGCGAATCAGTGCGTGATAAAGGGTCGAGTAGGAAGCCTCGGGATCCAGCCATCCCAAAAACTGGGCGATCTGCGTAAACCCGGCATCCGGATTTGCCGTCAGGTCTTCCATGTGCAGTTCCAGGACATGCGGCTGTGCATAGTCCCACGCATCCATGGCGGCAAACACGTCGCGGCTAAACACCATCTCTGCGGCCAGGCCCTCTTCGAGCGAGAGCGTTTGCAGGAGCTCGCGGTGCGGCTCCAGTTCGGGCCACTTGTTGGAAGGATGCGAGTGCTTGTGCGAAAAGTAGGCCGACACGAGCACATCGCGCGGGTCGCGTACCACGTGGAAGCCGCGCGAAGGGTACAGCGCACGGGCCTCGCGAATATCGGCGTTTGTGTAGATGAGCACATCAATGTGCTCGTCGTTCACCTTATCGGCCAGTGAGTCGTGAGGCGCTATGTGACGCGGCAGGTGCACGATGGAATGGCGCCGCCCCAGGTGGAAGCTCATCTCGCGAAAGATGCGGGTAATCCATCCCGTGGCGCACTTATGATGGCCATAGAAGGCAGCCAGCGGCATATCTCTCGTAGAAAGCGCAGGCACCGATTCCGAGCGAGCAGGAGCAGTCATGGGCAAAAGCAATTGGGGGGAGTGCCGCTATACGTCGTGTTGGGCACGTCGTGTTGGGCGACATGCGTACAGCACGCAAGATAGGCAGGCGACCTACGCCCACGTATCGCCTTTGGAAGACGATGATGTCGCTTTTGGCGTAGGTGGATGTGTAAGAGCGTGCAGTGGTCAGGAGGGAGCCGCAGATGGAGAAAGCCGCTGCACAGTCTCGCGAAGCGAAGCACCCAGCTTGTGGTGCACCACATACGGACGATACCCACGGTGCCGCCACATATCCATGTGCCAGTAGGCCATCTTCACGTACTGCACCAGGCGTGCCGACAGCGGACGCCGCGGCGCCACGGGCGTGTAACCGAAGTGTGTCATTTCCTCGGTACAGATCGACTCAATCCAGCCCACCTCGATGGGCGAGAGGGCTGTTTTCCAGCGTTCCATGTGGGCATCAGAAATGGGATTCGTGGCCGCTTCGTTGAATGAGGATGCGGCCTCGGCCTTCATGTAGCGCTCGGCATCCGTATGGAAGTTGAGCATGTCGGGGGCGTACGGCTCGCCCAAGAATGTGCACAGCGTACGGGCCACCTGCTGCGGCGTGCGCACCAGATCTTCGTAGCGAATCGTGATGCGCTGTGCGACCGGTACTACCTGCGTAAGCAGCCGGTAGCCCACGTTCCAGCTTTTGCGGCGGTTGAGTGCATTGAAGATCACGTCATCCGGGAAGAACGACACCCGCTGCATCGACGCCACGCCCGCCCGCGGATCGCGCTGTACGTAGATGAACTGTGCATCCGGAAACATTTCGATGAGCCAGTCCACGTAAAACAGGTTACCAGGTGTCTTTTCGCCCCAGCGCGGCTTGCCCTCGGCAGCGGCCCACGCATCCAACAGTCCAGCGTAAGGGGTGCGGTATGTAGGATTGGGGTCCTCAAGCAAGGTCGGGCGCACCGCCTCGGCATCCAGACCGGGCAGTAGTGGAATGTAGGAGTCCAGCACGCGGTCTACGAACTGGGCATAGCCGTCGGCATCCCACGTGGGCTCGTCCCATGAGCGTGAGTAGGGGCCGATTTTGAAGTAGTTCAACTCCTCGGGAATGGCAATGTGCGGGTGGGCATTCAGCATCAGCCGCACAAGCGTGGTGCCGGAGCGGTTAGCACCGACCACGAAAATAGGAGCAGCGGAGGAAGCGTTCATACAGGAAACCATAAAAGCAAAAAAGAGCCCAATCAGGTTGTAACCGGTGTAGCACGCATCTCTTGGGGCGAGACATGCGCCGAATCCGGAGAGACCGGTGGAGCAAGTTCGGGCACCACCTGATCCAGCACCTGGGCAAAGGCCTCGGCGCGGCGCGTGCTTTGGAGTAGGGTCCGCAGGTGCGTACGGTCGAACGTTGGAGGCTTTTCGTTGAGCGTAGCGGCTACGAGCGGCTCCAAATGGGCGGCCATCTGCTCCACGTCGCTGGGCCGACTTAAAAACACCCCCGGCTTGTCCACCAGGTAGTCGTGATTCTCGCCCGGGGGCACCGCTGCCAAAATGGGTCGCTCGGTGGTCAAATACTCATAGGTCTTCGCCGAAATGCGCCCGCCGGGACTGCCATCGGGGCGGTCGGGCAGTGTAAGGAACAGGATGTCGGCAGCATGCATCCGCGACAGAGCCTCGTCGTGCGGGCGCATGCCATGCACCTGCACGATGTCTTGCAGGTCGTACTTACGCAGTACGGAATCCACCACCTCGTTTGGAAACGTGTTGCCGTACACCTGCACCTGCACACGCCCGGCCCATTCCGGATGCGCCTGTATCAGGCGCTGTACGGCCTTCCCCACGTGCACCGGCGTGTGCGTGCTGGGGGCCAGCGGCGCAGCGACGTGTTTGCCCCAATTATTCCAGCGGTGCCAGACTTTACGCAGCCATGTTTTTAAGGGGGATGCGGAGGTACGCGGCGAATCGTAATGCATGTACCAGCCCGATAGCCCCCCGGTATACACAATCTGCACCGGGTCCGCAGGCGCACGTGCTGTTGTCTGATGGATGCGGTCCTTCAGGCGCACGCCTCGACGAATCAGATGAAACGTGCTGCAGTGTTGATCTGGCTGGCGGTCCCGCACACGTTCCATGTTGCGCTTCGATACGTACACCATCGCATCAGCGGTCTGTGCAAACCAGTCCTCCATGGCCTCATTCGCCCACGCGTGCAGCGGCGACGGATACGTGGCGTTGACATCGGGACAGGTGGGTGAGTCGTTGAGGTTAATGATGAGCGGCAGCCCAGTTAGCTTCTTGAGCAGCGCGGCAACGATGGCTCCAGAGTAAGGCATCGCAAACGCTACGATAGCGTCGGGGCGCTCGCGCTGCACCAGACGGTAGGCCGTGTAGAGCGCAGGTCCAATCCACAGCGCAAACGGATCCGGCCAGAGCAGCAGATCAGACAGCTTTTGCAGGCGCAAGCGCCGCATCCAGCGGGTAAAGCTGTTTGCTTCTCGCTCACGCACGCGGTGGATCTCCACCCCGTCAAGAGCAGCCTGGGGCGCAGAGGTCACGGCCCGCACGCGGTGCGAACGCGCCAGATGACGCAGAAAGTAGTCCACACGTATTGCCAGCGGGTAGGTCTGGGGCGGAAAGCGGTACGAGATGGCGAGCACGTTGCCCATAGGTTCGATACAGCAAGAAGGTACAAAAGAAAACGAGAACGACGAAAGCGGACAGCACAAACAGCGACGGATTACATCTTGGGTATTTTCGCGGGCGCCCAGGGCACATTATAGTGCATCAGGTGCACACGGGCGTCGCGGTGCTGCCAGCGCTTCAGGGCGCAGTACGCCATATCGGGGGCGCGGCGCAGGCGCTCAGTCCACGACAGGGGATCGGTGCGGCGCTCGTAGCTAAAGATGGGAAGCCAGGGGCCGCAGATGTGCTCCACGGTTGCAATATCGGCAGGAGCCATTTCGGTGGTCCAGCGCGCTTTAGTGTCGGTGTTCACCGGGCGCGTCACGGTTTGCGCCCCACCCAGCTTTTCAAACACCGGGTGCATATACTGGTGCGAGGTTTCGTGGAACGACAGCATGTCCGAGTGGAACGATATGTCGAGAAACGAACAGAGCTGTTGCAGCACAAAATCGGGGTTCGAAGTCAGGTCCTCAAACCGAATCGTAATGCGCTGATGAGCAGGAACCGTTGCCTCCAGCACAGCCGCGCCCTGCTGCATGAATGTCCGCCAGTTCGTGGCATTGATGACGGTGTTCGAGACGCAGCGTTTGAATCCATTCATAGAATGCACTGCCGCGCGTGGGTCGCGCACCAGGTGGATGAACCGCGCCGATGGAAACATCTCGTGCAGTTCGGGCACAAAGAAGAAGTTGTGCGGCGTCTTCTCGCCCCAGATCGGCTTGCTCTGGGCCGTCGCCCAATGGTCGAGCGCCACGGCGTAGGGGGTGCGAATGGTGTGTGCAGGATGCGTGAGCATGGCACGGCGCAGCGCGGCGCGATCTACTCCGGTCAGCACCGGTTCATTCTGATCCAGGAAGCCGTCAACCAGCTTAACATACCGGCCGGCGTCGAGTGGAGCGTTCCAGGGCGTAGGGAGCGTGCCCACGAGCGAGAAGTACGACAGCTCATCGGGGATGGCAATCGACGGATGCGCGTTTAGCATCAGGCGCAACAGGGTCGTGCCCGAACGGCTGGCGCCAACGACAAAAATGGGCGCTGAGGATGATTCATCGGAGTCCAACATAGCAAGACCTCGGTCGGAATGAGGAAGGATGGTCGCAGGACGGAAGGGTTAGGATGCGGTTACTGGAGCGCGTTGCAGCTTGTGGTACGACCAGAGCGCACCCTCCTGGGCAATCAATTCGTGGTACGGCCCCTGTTCAACCACGCGTCCCTCTTCCAGCACCACCACCCAGTCGGCATGCTCGATGGTGGAGAGGCGGTGCGCAATGGCAATGACGGTACGCCCTTGCATGAGGCGCTCCAGCGATTGCTGCACCGCCTGCTCCGAGATGCTGTCGAGTGAGCTTGTGGCCTCATCCAGAATCAGGATTTCGGGGTCTTTGAGCAAGGCCCGCGCAATGGCCAGCCGCTGCCGCTGTCCGCCCGACAGGCGAATGCCCTGATCGCCCAGCGAAGTGTCGAAGCCCTGGGCCATCTCTTCGATGAACGGGAGCGCATTGGCCTGACGGGCCGCCTCCACAATCTCGTCCATGGAGGCACTGGGACGTCCGTACGCAATGTTGGCACGTACGCTGTCGTTGAAGATGAAGGTTTTTTGGCTCACAATGGCAATGCGGTCGCGTAGCGAATGCACATCGAAGTCGCGCAGGTCGGTGCCATCGTAGAGCACACGCCCGCTGGTAGGATCGTGAAAGCGCGGAATGAGATCGGCCAGGGTCGATTTTCCTGCGCCGCTGCCTCCCACAAACGCAGTGGTAGCCCCCTGCTTCAGCGTAATAGACACGTCGTGCAGCACCTTGGGCCCGGTGGTGTAGCGAAAGTCTACATTTTCCAGGCGGATTTCCTCCTGAAGGGATGGCGCTTTGTGTGAGCCGTTTGCCAGATAGGGTTTATCTTCGTTGCGGAGCAGTTGGGCTACATTCGCGAGCCCGGCGCGGTTCTCGGCCCAGTCGCCCCGAATGTTGTTCAGGTTGAGCATGGTTGGCATCATGCGTAGCAGCGCAAACAGGAACGCGAGCAAGAAGGCCAGATCGAGCGCGCCTTCAAGCACGAGAAACTGCACCGACACCACAATGAGCACAATCAGTCCTGTGGTTACCAGGCCCTGCGTAAGCCGCTTGATGAGCGACCGCCGCTTGTTCGTAGCAATGACCGCATCGGCAAAGCTGTTACAAGAGCGTAGCTTTCTCAATTATTTTTCAAGCAGAAGATAGAACTTTAACTGATGAAGAAGTCGACAAAATGATGGAAAGTGTTAAAATACAATTAAGGAATTGTTTCCAGGCAGAATTAAGGCAATAAACCTTCTATAGAATTAAAGAAATCAGGGGGATAGTAAAAAATTATTAACTGGGTTGATTTAATCATTCTTGTTATTATCTTATTCAATGTTTTTTTGGGCTTTAAGAGAGGTATTATTGCAGAAATACTTACACTTTTTGGATTGATTTCCGCTATTTTTATTGCTATTTTCTGGTATGCTGATTTAAGTTTATTTTTGATAAAACAATTTAAATGGAATCAAGCCTTATCAAATATTATAAGTTTTATTCTTATTTTTATTGCTGTTATTATTTTCTTCCGATTGCTAGAAAATTTATTGAGCCATATTACTGCCTTGTTGTTATTGAATTGGATTAATAACCTTGGTGGTACTTTATTTGGATTTATTAGGGGAACAATTATTGTTGGATTATTGTTATTCTTAGTTAATTTTTTCCCCTTGCCTTTAGAGATTCAATATCAAATAAAACAATCAGTTTTAGCAGAACATTTTCTTAATGGAATAATTATTGTTTATAATTCATTGAAGGAATGGTTGCCAGGCCATTTTCAGTTTGAGATTGAATTTTTAAAAGAAAGATTTTA
>NZ_JAWOAR010000160.1:0-5042 GCF_046498435.1 Longimonas sp.
TTCGGGCTCCAGCGTCAGCACCCAGAATCCCTCGTCGCCGTAGCGCCCGGGCATGGGTTCGGCGTGGATCTTCATTGTTTGCACCGCAACGCCTGCCGGGGTGATATCTGCCGGGATGTCATCGGGCTGGTCGTTGTCTGACCGTTCGCCGTTGGTATTCACTTGTCTTTTCGTGTCTATTTGGCCACTCGTATTCACCTGGCCCTTCGTATCCACCTGAATCGTCCGTTCAACGGGGCGTGGGGGGCGGGTTTGGAGCGATTCGACAAATTCAACGAACTCAGCCTGATGCTCATGTAGAGCCTGACTGGAGAGATCGGTCGCGACCTCGTCATCCAGACCGAGCCACGTGCGGGCCGCATACCCAATGGGCTCGATGCGTTGATCCGGGTACATCACCACAACACCTTGCCATTCGGTAACGAGGGGCGTGGCCTCTGGGATGGTTTCGAGCAGCGCATTGCGCCGACGAAGCCTCCACAGAGCGCCGCCCGTTCCGGCAATGAGGAGCGCTCCTATGCCTCCCAGCACCCACAACCCATACCGGTGGACCATCCAGAAGGGATTAGAGGTGATCGAAAGAATGGCGAACTGATCCCCTTTCTCGGCCAGCAGGTAAGGCAGTGGGGCATCGCGCTGCATGACATCGCTCGGTTGCATGCCCGGAAGCACGGCCTGGGTGGTTAGGTCATGGTCAAGTAACCGGCTTCCCTCTGACGTACCCAAGAACACGTTATCGCGTCCGGGCTCAATAAGTCCAGATAAAACCTGTAGATTCGGACCTCCCTCCCGTTCTTCGTCTGTTAGAACGGTCCGTTGCTCCATCACCGTCAGATCGCCATCCAGGACGGTCATCACGCCCCGGCCATCAACCGCAATAATTTCGTCGCGTCCGTTGCCGTAGAGATCACCTACGGCAACGTCCTCCAGTTCAGTCGGGTGGGTGTAGGAGGCCTTGGTGTCTCCCGATGCAGGATCGAGCCGAAAAATACGATCGGGACTGGGACGGGCTTTGTCGCTCTGACGATGCACAATGAAGTTTGATGTGGTTGTTCCCTCAAAATCACCGATGTGCAGTTTCGTAACGCTCCATAGCCCCCCCATGTGACGGTACCAGTTCAGTGCCGGGTTGCCGTCTCGTTCTCCGCCGAACCCAATGCCAGCTACATACGAGTTGCGGTCGTTCATGAGACCGACGAATGCCTGGTTGTTTGTCGAGCTGGACCCGAAGATCAGCCGTGCGTTCTCGCCCTCGCGCCCGTAAAAAACAGGCCTGTTAATAGATGCCCCGGTCAGGTATTCGCCGATGGGTTCGCCTTCGGGAAACGACCGCACGAAAACGCCGCGTGGCGTGCGAGCGAGCAAGGTCTTAGCTACCACGATTATTTCGTCGCTTCCATTGCCAGTCACATCGTCGAATACAATGTCCACAGCTTCCGCCCGCCACGGAATCCTACCATCAGGCTCAACGCGTGGCTCCCCGCTCATAACGAAGATCTGTTCGCGCTTTTCCCCCTGCGCATCAACGACCATGATGTAAAGCGAATCGTTGCGCATAACAGGAGCAAGTATTTCCAGGCGACCGTCTCCGTTTGTGTCTTCAAAGTACAGATTCTCTCCGATTTGACCGGTAAAGTTCGTCTGTTCAATGGTGCGTCGCTCGTGCGTGTAGAGCTTGAAGCCGTTGCCCTGCTCACCGGTCAGATGGAGCACGCGTTCGTCTCGGCCGTCTCCTGTTAGGTCAACCGGATAAAACGGCTTGCTTCCGTCAACAAGTGTTGCCGTGTACGGAAAGGCCTCTGGACTTGAAAAGTCGTCGGTGGGGCTGCAGGCTGCAAGCAGTAGGGCAAGAGCCATCCACAGGACAAAGTAGAGATAACGCATGTATGGATTGGGGGACGTTAGCCTGATAGACGTGTGCTCCGAATGGAGGATAAAGATGTACGTACCCAATAAAATACGTGCACAATAAAACGCACGTGCACAATAAGATTAAGACGGGGCGTCGACGGAGCGTCGAAGAGACGCAGGCAGGTAGCGAAAGGCGAGCAGCACGTAGCGGGCTATCAAAAGAAGGGGCCCGCTCTGCTATGTCCTACTGGTCCAAAAATACGGGCACACATCCTACGTCTCTCACCGAAACTGATCCGGCACTGGACACTAATGGCATAGTCGTTGGAGTTCACTCCGAGGAGCCCACACTATGGAGTTTACACTGTGGAGCCCACACTGGCGCTGCCATCTAAGCTTGCAGTCAGATCATTCGGCTGCTTCGCTTTGCTACTTGCTTCGCTTTTGCTACTATTTGCTCAAGCTCCAGCGTATGGCTTTGGCGCGAACGCAGGGACAGGAAGCTTCTTCTCTGTTGAATCTACTGGATACTTATTCCAGTAGTGGGTAGAGGGTTAGTGATCGCTGAAGCCCCCATCCGCAGGTCATCCTGACGCTGGGCATGGCGCCCCGCACCAGAGCATCGCATCGCGCATCCCCGAAACAGATCTCCCAACCGCGTGGCCTGGGATGCTTCACTGCGTTCCCCATGACGATAGCAGCTACACGAAAACATTTTGTATGTATCGTATCACTTAACGTCTGGCCACCGCCCTTATTCCTATTGCAAGAGCACTCCAGACGGAGCGAAGCGGTGCCTTGTATGCGCGGTTACATCGCTTTGCGAACATAACATCGGAATAAGTCATTACGGGGATTCCTATGCATATCGCTTCCGGTACATTTGGAAAGATATCCCTCTCGAAAGGGAAAGTCAACATGCCTGCCGCCGCGATATTGTGACTCTTAAGTGACCTCAACAATGGTTTTGGGGATTGCCGGGTGGATTCCCCTCCATCCTACCTGTCCTCCCCGAGGAGGAAGGAACCGTGGAAGGCGTTCCTCAAGTCCCCCTCAGAGGAGGGGGATGTGGCGCGATTCTATAACTGCCCGAGATCCAGCGCTCTTCACCGAAGGATCGTGCCACACGTGCAGGGGTGGCGCTGAGATCCTGCCCCCGACGGTCGTCGTGGGTCAGGATGACGTTGAGGTGTGAGGTAAAGCAGCAGTCCCCTAATCGCTCCCCTAAAGAGGGAAGCTGTAAAGAGGGAAGCCCTCGCACCAGCGACTGAGGGGGGGGATAGCCTGGAGCCTACGGTCCCCCGTTGGCTCTGCAAATGAACGCTCCTGCGTTTCCCACGCGACAGCAATACCGAAGGGGGGTGCCGTGGTGTACGCCAGAAACGCAGACGGTGCCGCTTGCGTCCCCGGCTATGGGCTGCAAATCCTTAGCCCGGGATCAGTATTCCGACAGCTGTCGGTCTTTACTTAGCGCATCCCGTATGGAAACCCCATGAACGCGAAACGATGGAGGCGACATTGGATCTCACATCATAGACTTCACCATTCAGACGCAGCGCACACTGCGCTGTGCACGCTCCCCTCGAGGCGCTGGCCTTCCCTCCCCCTGGGCCAGTGCCTCTTTTTTTGTTGGGGCTCTTTTTGGGAGGCCTGTGTCATACCAAATCCAGTTACAGTATTTCGCAGTATTTCGGTATCGCTTCTCTGCAGCGCACCGGATGTAGTTCGTCAGTCGTCCTTGTATGGCGATGAAAGGATGGGTGTTTTTCCTCCACCCGTTCACGCTTCCATCCCTCCATAAACCAACGACGCATGCAGAGATAGTTCAACTTCGCTCACCGAGAGCAGCGCAGCATGCGACGGCTCATCTCATCATGCTACATCGGCTATCATCGCAACGTCACGGCATATACTTTGCCCGTGCCATTGGGCCCAACCCAGCTGGCCAGGGCCACATCGTCGTTCAACGCCAGCGCTGCCCCAAAGTCGATCTGCCCCACATCAATAATGGTGTGCTGCGTCCAGGTGCCGTCTTCAGCGCGCCGGAAAACGTACACCACGCGGTCGATGTTTGTGTCTTGCCGGAGTTGCTCGTCGTATCCGGTAACGAGCGCCCACTGCCTGTGCAGCGCTACCGCCGACCCAAATGCTCCATCGGCGAACGAGCGATTAGGACGAAGCGTAGCCGCGCGGTTCCAGCCTCCGCCGTCAGCACGTTGGTACAGGGTGGCACGCCCGGCGTCGTCCTCGCCGGCGCGACGCTCACCCACAAGCAGCCGATCGCCATCTAACGCAAGCGGAAGGAAAAAGTCGTCGAACCCGGTAAGCACAGTCACGGGCGTCCACGATGGAGCCGACTGTGTTTGCGGCTCAAAGATATGCACCGATGCGGGCGTACGTTCAAAATAGGTGGGAGCGGCAGCAACCAGGCGATTGGCTTCCGCAGCAATCGTGCCGCCCAGTTGCCCCGGTGCCGACACCTCTGCCCCGGTGAGGCGCGCCTGGCGGGCCCAGGTGTCGGCCTGCGCATCATACCGAAAGACGTAGACGGCTCCGCCAAACTGCCCCTGAAAATCGCCTGTGGTGGATACGAAGGCGCGTGTGTCGGTGAGGGCCAGGTCTGCACCAAAGGGCCCTTCTTGCTTGTCCAGATCGCCGGTGAGCGTGGCGGTTTGCGTCCAGGTCGTGTCGGTGGTTTGCTCAAAGACGAAGGCGGCGTTCGACTCGGGCGTGGCGAAGAACTCGCTGCTGGCACTGATAAGCACGCGGCTGCCACGTATATCTACCGCGCTGCCAAAGAATGCGTTTTCGCGGCACGGCTCTGGGATAATGCGAGATACGGCCGTCCACTGCCCCCACTCGGGCTCGCGTTCATAGATGTAGGCCGCGCCGGACTGCGGGCCGCACACATCTTCGCCGGGTGCGCCCACGATAGCACGATTGCCATCCAGGGCCAGCGCTGCGCCAAAGGAGCGGGCGTCGACCGAGTCGGGCGCAGCCAGCGTGGTGATCTGCGCAGCCAGTGGACTGACGTGCAGGCTCAGCATGAAAGCGGCAAGGAGCACGATCCTCTGAAGATGCATCTTGAACATGCTACGTGGGATTTAGCTTAACGAAAAGGGGGATTGCCGCATCGACCTTGTGCCTCTACGTTGCTGCCGCGCTCAAACGCTGCATCGATACGTCGTATC
>NZ_JAWOAR010000177.1:0-5201 GCF_046498435.1 Longimonas sp.
TCCAGCAGCACCGTAATCGTGGTAGGAGCTACCTGGCGAGCGCGGTCGATAACGTGCTTGATGACATCGGAGGAGCCAACAATGCCAAAGCGCTCCTGAATTGAGGCACGGTCCATAGTGGAAAAAGACACACGTGATAGAAAAGCAGGCGGTCGGATACAATGTCACACCCACGCTACCGGGAGAGGATCCAGCCGTTTTGGCAGTCCGTAGAGTCTTTTAGACTGTGGCAGAAGTTGTAACGAAATACGCCAAACCGCGTACTCTAATGTAGACCACAAGAGACACGGTGCTGAATCCCATGGTACTATTGCATTGGGTATGGCAGTATTTTACATTGAAGTGTTCTGCCTTGAGCGACTTGTATTGGAGAGGGCTGGGTGGGCCGAGACAACTGCTGTGCCAGATGGGGCGGTGTTGAGCCGCATCATGCAACCAGCCCGAGCGTTCTGCGTCTTGTACAGCACGCTTCTTCTTTTCCATAGATAGCAATTATAAACACATGCCAACAGAAGCATCTGTCGTATCTTCGTCTCGTCCTCATGCCTCGCTGCGTTCGACTCCCAATGACGTGGACCCGCCGCGCATTTTTTCGGACTCGTTTTGGAAGCGCTTCCAAAACGGTGTTGAAGATTTGCCGGTGCCTGTTATCAGTTTAGATGTGAAGGGGATGATTGAGGGCATCTCGCTGGCTGCACGCCGCCTGTTGGGCTACCGGCTGAGCGACGACATCGACCCGTACTTCTTCACGCATGTGCATGGCCAGAACATGCACCGCGTGATGCGCGACCTGGCTCATATGGTGAATGCCCACACGCGCCGGACCTCGTGGCTGGTGCGGCTACAGGCGTGCTCGGGCCGGTGGCAATGGTTTCGGATTGATGTAGTCAACCGCCTGCAAATGCCCGAACAGTGCATCGTGCTGCGTCTCCGGTCGGCATAGACCAGCGCCGTACCGGATGCGGCGCAGAACCCGGTCGACGAGACCGGTCGGTATGTGAATCCGTACGTCTCATGGACTACATAGAGGAACTACGGTCTGTAGCGAGCCATATCTGTGAATGATTGATGGGCACATTCCGGGTGGGTGCCGCGGGCCTGTCGGTAGCGTATGCTTGGACGCACGCCCTTTGAGGATTGCGTGACCAAGGCGGGTCCAATCTCCGCGCTCCTTAATATTAGCGAGGTTCACCATGTCTCTCCCGATATGAGTAGAAACGCACCGTTCCCTGATGACATGCCGGGCCCACCGTCTAACGATGGCAATGAGCCATACAGTTGGATTGATGAGTGGCTCTGCGAGTACGTGGATGGCACGATGGATCCGGCACTGGAGGCTGTGTTCACGTCGTATGTCGAAGCGAATCCTGAACTGAAGGCGCACATCGAAGAGCTGCAACAGACGCGCGATCTGCTCAAACAGTGTCGCCTTCCGACCGAGCATACGCCGACCGACCGCGCACAAACGGATGTGTGCGACCATGTCGAGTCGGACCTGCTGTGTTCGAAGCTTTCCCTTCAGGAAGCCCTGGGGCAGCGTCCGCAGTTTACGGCAGGGCTCTTCGTCTCGGTTGTTGCGGCGCTCATGATTGGGGTCGTGGTAGGGGCTACCGTCGTGGGCGCGCCGCCGTCCTCGCCCGTTGCTACCAATGCGCCGACTGCTCAGAGCCCCCCTGTAGAACGGCCCCCAATCGAGCGCGGCCAGGCGGCTGATCGTCTTGCCCTGCCTGCAACCGTGCCGCCGCTGGGCGCGCAGAGCGAGCGCCGCACGCCGACCACACGCGCCGTGGCTTCTGCCGAGTCGTGGACTACGTCTGCCCTGGCTCTTGACTCGCTGCACGTGCCGCCCGCTGTGCTCGGGCTGATGCGGACGTCGCGCTGACAGGCGCACTTAAGAAGCTGTTGCAGCCGCCTCCCCTTTACAACCGTGCTGATCCTTCGCTTCTTTTTGATCCGCAACGTGGCACAACCTCCAGCCCAGGCAGTCTAAACGCAGCACATACCGCAAACGCGGGCCTTTAGCTCAGCGGTTTAGAGCGCTCGCCTCACACGCGAGAGGTCCCTGGTTCAAATCCAGGAAGGCCCACAGCATACTACCGTAAGCCCCTGTTTTTGCAGGGGCTTTTTGTTTGAGGGTAGCACATCGGTAGAATAAAGTAGTGCTCTGTCAACCCTCATTTTGATGGTTGCCCTGCAATCACCCTCCCACGAAGCCTGTCATGGTGAGTGCAGTCGAACCATCTCCTTGGTGTTTAGCAGGAACTTTTCGGGACGGCACAGCACGCGTATCCATCTTGGTTTAACCCACAGAATGACGTGTGACAGAGCAGTCGGAGGTATAGCTCCAGACAATCTGTAGCTGGCCAATTGGGGGCTATAGCTCGACCCGTTACGCCCCCACCGGCTCGGCCTCAGGCTCCGTCTCAAACACCAGTCCGGATGCGTCATCGGACAGGTCGATGTGTACAGTGTCGCCGTCGCGGATGGCGCCGCTAAGCAGGGCCTCGGCCAGCGGGTTGGCTACCTGACGCTGCATCACGCGCTTCAGCGGACGCGCCCCAAACGCGGGGTCGTAGCCGCGGTCGGCAAGCCAGTCTTTGGCGTCGTCGCTCAGGGCCAGCGTGAGGTGGTGGTTCTTCGCCGCCACCGCGCGAATGCGATCGAGCTGAATCTCCACAATCTCCCGAATGTGTGAGCGTCCGAGCGAACGGAAGGTCACGATCTCGTCGATACGGTTCAGAAACTCGGGGCGCAGCCGCTTCCGCAGCATGCGAAGCAGCTTCTCTTCCAGCTCCTGCCGCTCCATATCCGACAGATAGCCGCCGTCCACCGTATCCATCTTCTCGGTGATGATCTCCGACCCCATATTCGAGGTCATAATGATGATGGTGTTGGTGAAGTCCACGGTGCGGCCCTGGTTGTCGGTGAGGCGCCCGTCGTCGAGCATCTGCAGAAGCACGTTGAAGATCTCGGGGTGCGCCTTCTCGATCTCGTCGAGCAGGACGACCGAGTACGGCTTGCGGCGGACCTGTTCGGTAAGCTGTCCGCCCTCTTCGTAGCCCACATAGCCGGGCGCGGCGCCAATGAGGCGGCTGGCAGTGTGCTTCTCCTGATACTCGCTCATGTCGATGCGCACCATCGCGTCTTCGTCGTTGAAGAGGAAGTGCGCAAGCGACTTCGCAAGCTCGGTCTTGCCTACGCCGGTCGTGCCCAGGAAGATGAACGAGCCAATGGGACGCGACGCCTCCTGCAAGCCCGCACGTCCGCGGCGCACGGCATCGGAGACGGCCTTGATGGCTTCGGGCTGCCCCACCACGCGCTCCGAAAGCTCGTCTTCCATGCGCAGCAGCTTCTGGCGCTCGCTTTCGAGCATGCGACTGACGGGAATGCCCGTCCACCGCGACACGATGTCGGCAATGTCTTCGTCATCGATCTCCTCTTTTAGAAGCGCACCGTCTTCCTGGATAGCCGCCAGCTTCTCGTTCGCAGATTCAGCTTCTTCTTTCAGGTCGGGGATGCGCCCGTAGCGGATCTCGGCGACCTGGTCGTACTTGCCTTCGCGCTCCATATTTTCGGCCTCCACGCGCAGCTGGTCAATCTCTTCTTTCGCAGCGCGCACCGTCTGAATCAGGTCTTTCTCCTCTTTCCAGCGCGAGCGCAGCGCATCCCGCTCGTCTTCGAGGTTGGCGATCTGCTCGTTGATCGAGGCCAGCTTCTCCTCGTTCTCGTCGCGCTTCACAGCCTCGCGCTCAATTTCGAGCTGACGGATGTCGCGCTCCAGCTGGTCGAGTTCAGCAGGCATCGAGTCGATTTCGATACGGAGCTGTGCCGCCGACTCGTCGATCAGGTCGATGGCTTTGTCGGGCAGGAAGCGGTCGGTGATGTAGCGCTCGCTCAATTCGGCAGCGGCCACCAGCGCGCTATCCTGGATGCGTACGCCGTGGTGCACCTCGTAGCGCTCTTTCAGTCCGCGCAGAATGGAGACGGTGTCTTCGATGCTTGGCTCATCGACAACCACCTTCTGGAAGCGCCGCTCCAGCGCACGGTCTTTCTCGAAGTGCTTGCGGAACTCGTCGAGCGTGGTGGCGCCAATGGCACGAAGCTCGCCCCGGGCCAGCGCCGGCTTCAGGATGTTGGCGGCGTCCATGGCACCCTCGGTCGCGCCCGCGCCAACGAGCGTGTGAATCTCATCGATGAAGAGGATGAGTTCGCCATCCGACTCGCTCACCTCTTTGACCACGGCTTTGAGGCGGTCCTCAAACTCGCCGCGGTACTTGGCCCCGGCAATCAGCGCGCCCATGTCAAGCGCCACAATGCGCTTCGACTGCATGCTTTCGGGCACATCGCCCTGCACGATGCGCGTAGCAATGCCCTCGGCAATGGCCGTCTTGCCCACGCCCGCTTCGCCAATGAGCACCGGGTTGTTCTTCGTGCGTCGGCTCAGAATCTGCATCACGCGTCGAATCTCCTGATCGCGGCCAATGACCGGATCGATCTTGCCCTTACGCGCCAGCTCGTTCAGATCGCGGGCAAAGCGGTCGAGCGCTTCGTAGCGGCTCTCGGCGTGCGGATCGTCGGCGCGCTGCGTACCGCGCACATCGTCCATTACGTCCAGGAGCGTCTCCTTCGACGCGCCCTGATCGCGCAGCGCCTGCCCGATGGTGTCTTTGCCCTCAACGAGTCCCACGAGCAGGTGCTCGGTCGATACGTACTCATCGCCCATCACATCGGCCTCGGCGCGGGCGCGGTCGAACACCTTCTTCAGATCATCGCCCAGGTACTGCCCCGACACGCTGGCGCCCGAGACTTTCGGGAGTTTGTCGAGTGCCGTATCCGCCTGTTTCTGCAAGCGATCGATGTTGGCTCCAATGCGCCGCAAAATAGACACGGCAATGCCCTCCGGATCGCTGAGCACCGCCTTGAGCACGTGGGCGGGCTCTACGCCCTGATGCTGGTGCGAGGCCGCGATCTCCATCGCCTTCTGCACTGCCTCTTGCGCTTTGACCGTAAACTTTTGCAGATTCATGGGTGTGGTGTGGTTATGCAGGAAAAGACCGCGATATCATCGCATGAGTCTTCGAGCGTGCTCATGCGTTTCTTGTATAAGTCGAAAAGCATACCACAGCGGAATGCGCTGTCATGTTGGCAGGATGAAGCGGCGAAGCCTTCGAAGCGCGAATCGCCGCTCGCCCCAATGGCAG
>NZ_JAWOAR010000088.1:0-3482 GCF_046498435.1 Longimonas sp.
GCATTCAGGTCATCTGTTTGGGGGGTATTTCGTTTACAGGATTTACACCTCCCCGCGGTATGAAGCCCTTCCGGCCTCGAAGAAGTGGGCCGCCCGGACGAAGCCCGAAGGAACGCGCTCGAAAATTGATCCTGTTTGAGCGAGCCTGCGAGTGAGTTTGATCAATTTTAGCGGACCGGAGGGCGCAGTCAGGCCCAGTTCTTCCAGGGGCCCTTGCGGTCATCCTTTGGGCCTTGATTTTTTTACTTCGTGAGTCGCTTCGCTCGTCTGGTTCGTTTTTGCATCAAGGCAAAAATGAACACCAGCCTATATTCGACGCCCACAGCTATTCCAGGTTGTGTGCATAGACTAGCCCGGAATCAGGAGCGAATCAGATATCCCGGTCGATCCTTGAAGCCCGCTAAATAGATATCGGGGAGGAAGGAACCATAGGACGCTCTCACGAAGTCCTCAGAGAAGGGAGGATTAGGGGGAGGGATTCCGTGCGCTCAAACGAACTAAACAATCACCCGTGACACAGCAGTAGTGCTCTGTCAACCCTCATTTTGATGGTTGCCCAGCAATCAACTTCCACGAAGCCGGTCATGGTGAGCGCAGTCGAACCATCTCCCTGGCGTTCAGCGGGACCTGTTCGGGACAGCACGACACGCGTACCTATCTCGGTTTGACCCAAACAATCACGTGTGACACAGCAGTAGCATACGGCGGCTAATCTCACAATCCTACAAGGGCACCTTGTTCGGGATGACTGCTTGGGGGATCACTTGCGATCGATCAGTTACTCGGTAGCCTTTATGCTCTTCCCACCCATCCCAGATAATCGACGGCGAGCGTCAAACAGAGCCCCCGCGCACAAGTGTATCTACAAACGCACATCAAACGCGCAACGGCACAGATGGCGAGCCATACAATCCGCGTAACAGTCAGCTGTCGTACAGCACAAACCCCCGGATGCGCCACGCTGCCGCGCATCCCTTCGTACACGTTTTCCACAATTCGACCCCCGTATGTCTGCAACTGACGCCCCGACCCGCGAATCCGTTGACCTGAATCGCGTGCGTACCGACGGCATGACCTATGCCGAGTACAAGGCGCATTGGGAGGCCGAGCGCACCGCCGACCTGCCCGATGAGGCCGATGCCTCAGACCGCCGCATGATGCACTACCTGAACTACAATCATGAACGTCAGGCCAGTGTGCACGCGGCATACACGGTCTCTGAGGACCTGGACGATGCGCTCGATGCGGTCGATACGCCGCAGACGTGGATGGTGCTCACCGAGCCCTGGTGTGGAGATTCCGCGTTCAGCCTGCCGGTTATTGCCGAGGCCGCGCAGTCGCACCCCGACATCGACTTGCGCATCCTGCTGCGCGACGACAACCTGGACCTCATGGACCGCTTCCTAACCGGCGGCTCCCGGAGCATCCCCAAACTCGCCGCGCTGGACGAAAACGGCACCGTGCTGTTCACCTGGGGCCCGCGTCCCGATGTGGCGCAAGATCGTTACGACGCGTTAAATGCCGATGGAAAGGACAAGATGGCAATTGTGAAAGCCCTCCTCGATTGGTATGATAAGGGCGGCTGGCAGCATGTAGAACGCGAACTCATCGACACGCTGCACGCCACCACGCCCTCTGCCTCGTAACTTCTGCATCCCACATGGCCTACCCGACCTGGACGCCCGCGCACGACATCGCTCTGCTCTACATGGCTCCCGCCTATGGTACCGACCACGAACTCTCGCCCGAAGAGGGGGTGTCGGTGCAGGCGGCCCTGGCGCCCTGGGCGGCGGGGTACAACCTGGAGGTGCGCCCCACGCTCATCGAAGGCGTTACACGGCTGACCGAGGCCGAATCGCCCGATGAGGCCGTCGACCAGGCCATTGAGCGCCTCTCCGACGAGCTCAGCGCCGATCACCACAGCGACATCCTCGAAGGGCTTGTCGATATTGCAGAGGCCGACGGCGTGCTGCTTCAGCGCGAGCAGGGCCTCATTGCTCACGTAGCCGCCGCCTGGGGCCACAAAGCCCTTGGCGAGTCGCTCCTCGACAACACCACCGCCGAGGTTGAGGGCACCTCCGACGACTGGAGCCTCATCCACGAACTCGCCTTCCTGTTCATCGCCATTGCGCACGCGGGCAACAACGAACTCAACACCGACGAAATCGCCATGCTGCGTAAGCGCCTGCAGCCGTGGCATCCCGATTTCGACGAAGAAGCCATCGACGACGTCATCCGCACGGCACTGCGTGTCTACGCCGATGCCGACGAAGACCTCATCCAGCACGTCGTGCAAACGCTCAAGCAGGCCCTCCCCGATGTGCAGCTCCTGGCCGTGCTCGACGATATCTACTGCATGGCCCGCGCCGACGGCCCCGTCACCGACGCCGAAGAGGCGCTCATCGCCACGCTCGGCTCTGCATGGGATGTGCAGGTGCGCCTGTCCCCGCGCTGCAAGTAAGCCCTGGGGCAGTGGCGCACCTGCAAGCACATAGGGAGTTGGAGGGAAGCAGAGCAGATTGCCCAATGCAATAGTCTCATCACAACCTCTACGGGGCGGATCGCCGCATTGAAGCCGTGCGTTAGTCGTTAAGAATTGCGCCCCTCCCCAAAACCCCCGCAGGCCCCATGTCCTGGATGCAAACCCTCACAACGCATGCCGCCACGCGCTGGGTTGCTGGCGGACTCCTGGCGGCGGGCGGATGGGCACTCTATCAAACCGCCACCGCCCAAACAACAGCGCCCTCGTTGCCACCCTCCGATCCCGATCCCGCGCCAGTCGAGCATCGCGAATCTCCATCTGCCGAAGCAGTGCCTGCCCCTCCCACTGAAAACGGCACCGCCGATGCGCTCCACACCGAGCCCTCGCCCGCCGATTCCGCTCGCATCAAGGCGTCCGTAACCGATCGCCTGCGTGCCGAGCGCAACCACCTCTGGCGCGTAGCGGCTTGGGGCAGTGCGAACATCGCAGGGGGACTGGCACTGCGCCTCGCCTCTGACCAAACGGACACCCGCGCCTTCGGATTTCAGTCGGCGGCGTGGGGCGTGGTCAATGTGGGCATTGCCGCAGCAGGACTACTGAGTTCGCGCGACCGGCCCACCACGTGGCGCGGTGCCATTAATGCGGAGCGCCGGTACCACGACATCTTGCTGGCCAATCTGGGGCTCAACATAGGCTATGCCAGCGTGGGTACGGCCATGGTTGTGGCGAGCGCCTACGATGTGGACGACGCTGCTGCGTGGCGTGGGCATGGCAGCGCGCTCATCCTGCAAGGCGCAGGTCTGTTCGTGCTAGACGCCATTGCGTGGCTCGGATCCCGAAGACGTATCGTCGACTTCCTCAGCATGCCCGGGGACCTCGCGGCTCGATCCTTGCCAGTGGGTGGGGCGCTCACCTGGCGTTTCTGAGTCATCCGGATCGAATCCATCGGGGCGTTCGGGGCCGAAATCAGACATCGAGCCACCCGCAAAGCCTCCACTTC
>NZ_JAWOAR010000327.1:0-9817 GCF_046498435.1 Longimonas sp.
TAATCCTGAATTCTTCAATTGCCTCCTGGTCAGAAGCATCGAAATCCTGGATGGCTTCCCGTATTTCGTTTATTTTATCCAGCATATCACCATCAGGGCATAACCGATCGCGTCGCCAAGCTCGAACAGGCCGGCAATCGCCCAACCCGCGGCGATCGCAACGCCGAAGATCTGCGTGGCCACGAACACGACCGCACTCACGACAGTCAGGATATTGCCCTGTGCGGCTGGTTTCGTGATTGCCACGTGGCGTGGTGTCGATCCGGTTCAGGTGGATGCAGAGGCTTCAACGCCTGAGGCGACGTAGTGGCGTAGCTCCGATGCTTCGTATCCCCCTGTAAAACCAGCCTTTCGAGGCGAAGCTACGCCTCTACACGAGCATAGCGAGGCGGCGCGAGGGCCGCGTTACGGCCACATAGAGCAGGGCATGCTGCTCGGGCCCCCGACAGACCTGCAGGTCGCGGTAGTCCACAAAAACGGTGTCGAAGGTGGAGCCTTGCGCTTTGTGTACGGTGGAGGCGTAGGCGTAATCGACCTTGGCGAACTGCTCGCGCAGGCTGTAGTAGCGATCCCACTTCTTGTGGTCGTCTTTGGCGTCTTCGCGACGACGGCGCAACGTATCCTGATAGCGCTCTTGTTCGTCGTCGTGCAGCACCGCAATATCGCGGCGAAAGTCGTCGTGGATGCCCCGCACCTTGAGCGTCCACACCTTCCAGGTGCTCATATCGTCGCCCTCAACGCGCTCTTCGGTGATGGCCTCCACCCGCACTTCTTCGCTGTTTTTGATAAGCGGACGCTGATCGTGAAACCACGTTTCGCGGGCTACAATCCACTCGCCAATCTCAAAGCGGGCGGCCTGCTCGCCGTAGCGTTCAGCCCGCACGCGGCGGTTATAGGCACGTACGGTCTTGTTGCGATAGGCCAGGATGCGCGCGTGTTCGGGATTCGTGCGGAACGTCTCGCTCGTGAAAGCGCGCACCAGGCTCCCAAAAAACTGGTTGTCGTTGTGGGTGATGGCCACGCCTTGCCCGTCTTCGTACTTGCTACGGAAGCCGTGCCAGCTGTGGTTGCGCACCTTGGTGGCCAGTTCCAGCACGGGGTTGCCTTCGGCCTGCCGATGCACGGTTTCGAGCGTGGGCCCCGGTACCTGAAGGGCGGGCGACTCGTCTTCGTTTACGGGTGGAAGCTGCGCCGGATCGCCCACGAAAAGCCACTGCACACGGTCGGGCGTGGCCTGAATGTACTGCCACTCATCGCGCCCCACCATTGAGGCCTCGTCAACGACGACGATGCTGGCCTCCATGTCGCGCTCCTTGTCGTCGGGCACGAGTTCATAGTCGCCCTCGCCATCGGGCTGCAAGCGCAATCCCAGAAACGCATGAAGCGTCTGGGTGGGCACGCCTACGCTGAGGTGATTGCGCAAGACTTGCACGGCCTTGTGAGTCGGAGCGCACACGTACACAGCGCACTCTTCGTTGTCGAGCTGCTCAACGAGCTGGCCCACGACAACGGTTTTTCCCGTGCCTGCGTAGCCACGGAGTCCGGTAAGGCGTTCGCCTTCCGCAAGGCGGTTGTAGACGGCATCGTAGGCAGCCTGTTGGTCGTCGGTGAGAGTCATGGAGGATGGTTGTTGATCGAACGCGAGAAACGTATAGAGCGGGCGAGTTACAGACGCGAGGGGGTGGGCGTCGGCGCAGGCTGCGCGTTGGAACGCCGATCGGCCAGGTGCTGCAGGTGGCGCCCGAACCCGTTCATGACGAGCAGGTGCGCCACCGCCTGTGTAGCGTTGTACACCTTCCAGGGCAGCATGGGCGAAAAGTCGTGGATGGCCGCCAGGATGTGCGTGCCGTCGGCAGTGCGGCGAAACTCCAGGCGGCCCGCGTTGTGGGCGCCATCGGGCATGCGCGCCAGGAGACCGCCCGTCACGTAGAAGAGCTGGCGTCCGGTGGGACTGCGGTCGGGCGCGTAGCTCAGCTCCAGCAGGGTTATGCCGAGCGGTTTCAGTTGGATGCGGCACACGCGTTTCCTTGCTACGGTGCATCGCAAGAGCGGCCCGCCAATGCGTGGCAGCCAGCGCATGTACTGATTGGCTACGTCGCGTGCCGTGTATCCGGACGGAAGCGGAAGGCGCTGCACCGAGCGCACCATGCTCTGCTTTCGCATCAGCGCCTGGTCTTCCGACCGCAGCGCCGACCGCGGGTTCGGATACGGGCGTCCGTTTTCGTCTACAGCAGAGCGCAGGCCCTGCTCGAATGTGCGCATGCCGGGGCGCAGTTCTTCTTGCAGCGGATTGGAATCGACCGCGGCCTGGTACCGCAGGCTGTCCACGAACGGACTCACGAGTGCCCACGGTGCACCACTGAAGAGCCAGACCCACAGCTTAGAGAGACGCGGCGAGGTGACGGGTACGGTGCCCATAGGCCGCGACAGCCCCAGCACACGAGCGGTCCGCTTTAGCATCTCCCGATACGACATCACGTCTGGACCGCCCAGGTCGTAGGTGGCGCTATAGTGCCGCCTGGTGCCGAGCACGTGCTCAATGGCGCGCACCACATCGGCGCGCACAATGGGCTGCGTTTTGGCGCTGGTCCAGGACGGCAGAATCATAATGGGCACACGCCGCACCAGATTGATGAGCATGCGAAGCCAGGTGCCTCCTCGCCCTACAATGAGCCCGGCGCGCAGGGCCGTGAGCGGTGTTTTGCAGGAGGCCAAGGCGTTCTCAACCTCGCGGCGGCTACGCAAGCGTTGAGGCAAATTGTCCATGTCGGGCACGAGACCGCCCAGCGTGATGATCTGCTTCACGTTCTGTGTTTCGGCAGCACGCGCCACGTTATCCGCCAGGAGCAGGTCCAGATCAGGGGCACGCGCTTGCGTGAGGCGGGCCGAAGCGTGGAGCGAGTGCACCAGGTAGAGCACGTAGTCGACGCCCTGCAGCGCCTGCTGCACCGCATACGGATCGAACAGGTCGCAGTGGCGCCATTCTACGGGCGAATCGCGGCGGGCGTTAGACTGCTTCCGCGCGGGCGATCGGGTGAGCGCGCGCACGTGGTAATCACTGGCCAATGTGGTGCGGAGCGCCGTGCCAACGAATCCGGTAGCCCCAGCGATGGCCACAACAGGGCGGTTGGAAGCAGTGGGGAGCGACGCGGCGCCAGCCATAGTGGGATACAGGGTGTAGGCCGGAAGGTGTAGGCGGAGATGCAAAAAGCCAGCCTCGGGGATGCCCGAGACCGGCTTCGTTGCGGAGAGGGAGGGATTCGAACCCTCGAAACGGCGATAAACCGTTTACTCCCTTAGCAGGGGAGCGCCTTCAGCCACTCGGCCACCTCTCCATAGCGTACAGTATGTATGATATGCGTTTGTCGTTTGTTGCGTACGCTGCACAGGCAACAGCAGGTTCCAGAGGCTGGAGCGCGGAACTGCGCAATTCGTATCAACAATTTATGATTCGTCTTACGATCCGAGCGCTTCGGCCCCACTTGAGATGTCAAGGATCTCCATCGTAATGGCATTCTGCCGGGCGCGGTTGTACTTCAGTTGCAGTTCGTCGCGCAGCTCCTCGGCATTGCTCGTGGCGTTATCCATTGCTACCATGCGGGCCCCCTGCTCTGCAGCGTTGGACTCCAAGAGCGCACGCCACATCTGGTAGTTAAGGAAGCGCGGCACCAGCGCCTTCATAATCTGCTCCGCGCCGGGCTCAAAGATGTAATCGACTTCGAGTGTGTCGTCGATTTCGGGGACATCGTCTTCCTCCTCCATCACGGGCGTAAGGAACTGCTCCTTGGGGAGAGGCAGAAGCGGCTCCACAATGCGGTTCTGGGCAATTGTATTCTTGAACTCATTGTAGACCATATCGACATGGCCCCAGATGGCCCGATCGAAGCCCTCACGGGCGGCCTCTACCACCTTTTTAGCGAGGCCGAAGCTGAGCCCATCAAACACATTGCGGAAGTCACCAACCAACTGGTAGTCGCGCCGGGCAAAGTGCTCATGGCCCTTGCGCCCCACACAGAGCAGGTACAGGTTGCCCTGTTTCCGCTCAGTGGTATACCGGGTCTCGATTTCATGCTCCGCCTTTTTGATGACGTTACTGTTGAACGCACCTGCGAGCCCACGGTCGGCCGTAACAATGATGAGCAGCACACCGTCTGTATCCGGCTGCTGAAAGAGCGGATGCCCCACATCTTCCAGCTTGTCGGTGAGGTGCCCAATCAGTTCACGCAGCTTGTAGGCGTAGGGGCGCGCTTCGAAGATGCGCTCCTGCGCACGGCGGAGCTTCGCAGCAGCCACCATTTTCATGGCGCGCGTTACTTGCTTCGTATTCTCAATCGAGTCGATCCGATTGCGGATGTCGCGGAGGTTGGCCATAAGCGGCAGGGTTGGGGCAAACGAGGTGGATACAGCACGGCGTGGTCGGCACAGACAGTGTTAGAGCGCCTCCAACAACTCGTCGCTGTCCTCTTCTTCTTCGTCGTCGGCGATGTAGGTCGAAGCCACATCGGCCACGATCTCACGGATTTGGGAGGCGGCGTCGTCACTCAGCTTCCCACTTTTGCGGATGTCCTCAAGGACGGATTCGTACTGCGTGCGCATCCGCTCAAGCAGCGCGTCCTCGAAATCCTGAATGTCTTCGACCGGCACTTCGTCGAGCAGGCCCTCGGTGGCGGCATAGATGATAACGACCTGCTCCTCGGCAGACAGCGGCGAGAACTCGTTCTGTTTTAGAATCTCGACCATGCGCTCGCCTCGGTTCAACTGGCGCTGCGTGGAGGCGTCGAGGTCGGAGCCGAACTTGGCAAATGCCTCCAGCTCGCGGTACTGCGACAGGTCAATGCGCAGCGTACCGGCCACACTCTTCATGGCTTTGATCTGCGCGTTCCCCCCCACACGACTGACCGACGTACCCACGTCGATCGCGGGACGCACGCCCGAGTTAAAGAGGTCGGTTTCGAGGTAGATCTGCCCGTCGGTAATCGAAATGACGTTAGTCGGAATATAGGCAGATACGTCGCCGGCCTGCGTTTCAATAACAGGAAGCGCCGTAAGCGAACCGCCCCCTTTAACGCGGTCTTTTAGCCCCTCGGGCAGGTTGTTCATGTCAGCAGCCACCTCCTGGTTGCTGATGATCTTGGCCCCGCGCTCCAGCAGACGGCTGTGCAGGTAGAATACATCGCCCGGGTAGGCTTCGCGTCCGGGCGGGCGGCGCAGCAGCAGCGAGAGCTCGCGGTAGGCAACGGCCTGTTTCGAGAGGTCATCGTAGGCAACGAGCGCATGGCGTCCCGTATCCCGAAAGAACTCGCCGATGCACGCGCCGGCGAACGGCGCAATGTATTGCAGCGGAGTGGGCATGGAGGCTGAAGCGTTCACGATGACGGTGTACTCCATCGCATCGTTGCGCTCCAGGGCGCGCTGCACCTGTGCGACCGTCGAGTCTTTCTGCCCGATGGCAACATAGATGCAGTAGACGGGCTTATCCGTATCCTGCGTCTGCTGCTGATTAATGATGGTGTCTACAATGACTGCCGTTTTCCCAGTCTGGCGGTCACCAATCACGAGTTCGCGCTGCCCGCGTCCAATGGGCACCATCGAGTCGATGGCTTTGAGGCCAGTTTGCAGCGGCTCGGTGACGGGCTCGCGATAGATGACGCCGGGCGCCTTGCGCTCCAGCGGCATATCGATGCTGTCGCCCTCGATGGGGCCTTTGCCGTCGAGCGGACGTCCGAGCGGGTCAATGACGCGGCCCAACACGTTTTCGTTGACAGGGACCGACGCAATTTTGCCGGTACGTCGTGCTTCGTCGCCTTCGCTGACTGCATCGACCTCGCCAAAGAGCACAACGCCGACGTTGTCCTCTTCAAGGTTCAGCACCATGCCACGCACGCCCGAATCGGGAAACGTGACGAGTTCGCCTGCTTGGACGTTCGAGAGGCCATAGAGCGTGGCGATGCCGTCGCCGGCCTGGAGCACCGTGCCTACCTCGTAGACATCGGCATCGGCGTCGAAGCCCCCCAGTTCGCGCTTGAGGACAGACGTTACTTCGTCTGGTCGAATAGCAGTAGACATAGCGGAGTGGTGTTAGCGGAGTAAAATGGTACAGGTGTGAGGGCGCCGTGCGCAGGATTGCGTGGCGCAGCATGTGTTAGGGCAGGGTGCAGTTAGGCTGCTGCAGGGCGCGGCGCATGAAAACGCGAGCGCAGCGCTTCCAGTTTGTGGTGTACGCTGCCATCGTACACGCGGTCGCCAACCTGGATAACCAGGCCGCCCAGAAGCGACTCGTCGACACTGATGTCGAGGCGAACTGAAGCCCCGGTGAGCGATTCGAGCGCCTCAACCAGTGCATCGCGTTCATCCTCGTCGAGTTCGTGGGAGGAGCGCACATCTACTTCGACGATACCTTCTTGCTCATTACGCAGCGTGCGGTACGCGTCCAGGATGTTGGTTACGAGCGTGGCGCGCTGCTTTGCGATGAGCAGCTTCAGGAAACGCATCATCAGTTCGCTCACATGGTCAGGGAGCAGCGCCGATACGACACGTTCCTTCTGTTCGGCAGAGAGCACGGGGCTGGTAAAGACCCGCGCCAGTTCATCATTTTCGGCAAGCGTGGTGTAGAGCACATCCACATCATCGTCGATGGTGGATACTGCGTCTGAATCATGCGCCTCCTCAATCAGGGCGGAGGCGTAGCGCGTAGCGACCGTGCGTTGGCTCATAGCAGAAGGGGGAAAGCAGGCAGGTCCAGCGAGTTCAGCAGACCAAGGCGGCCTGCGAGGCTGGGTGCGTTAATTGGTAGGAAGCTCCTCAATGAAGTCATCGACCAACTCGCGATGGCGGTCGGCATCGAGATCGGCCTGCACAACTTTGCGTGCGGCCTCGATGGCCAGGTCGGCTACCTCGTCGCGGAGGTCATCGAGCGCGCCTTGTTTTTCGCGCTGGATTTCGGCCTGGGCCTGTTCGCGCATCCGAGTGATCTTGTCTCGGGTCTTGTCGAGTTCCTCTTCGCGAAGCTCTTCAGCAGCTTCGCGCGCTTCCCGAATAATGCGCTGGGATTCGCGCTCGGCCTCGCGGCGTTTCTTTTCATTTTCGGCTTGCATAGCCCGGGCTTCCTCCAGTGCTTGCTCGGCCCGCGTCATCGAGTCTTCGATGCGCGACTCGCGCTCTTCGAGGGCTTCGGTAATCGGCCCCCACCCGAACTTGTACAGCAGCAGCAGGAAGATAACAAACGCAAGGGCCTTCCAGAAAAAGAGGCCGGCAGACGGCTCAATGAGGCTTTGGGCAAGATAAAAGGCCATGACACAGAGTAAGCTTAACGGTAACGAGCGGAGGCAGTGTCGAGCACAGCGCCGCCTATGCAGGCGGGGGTGCCGAACCTCCGAAAACGGCAGGGTCGAAAGCGTGCCGAAGCGCATGGTTGCGCATCAGCACAGGCAAGCCTAAGGTGCTATGAGCACCAATCGTGCAGGGCCACCCTCGGATTTTTGAGCCATGCATCGCGCATGAGGCAATGCACAGCCCATGAACATGAAGGGGCCCTGCACACGCAGGCTTGCGGAGTCGGGCTGCTTAGGCAAGGAAGACCAGCAGCAGGCAGATCACGACGGCAAAGAGGGCAACCCCCTCAATCAGGCCGGCGGATACAATCATGAGGCCGCGGATGTCGCCAGCCGCTTCGGGCTGACGGGCCGCACCGTCCATGGCAGCATCAGAAAGGCGGCCGATGCCATATCCGGCACCAATGGTAGCAAGACCGGCACCAATGCCGGCGGCGAGGTATGCAAGAGCAGCAGGGTCCATGGTAGTATGTAACGTGTTGGCGTAAAGAAACAAGCGATTGTTAAGAGTAACTACGAGGCCAAAGGGGCCCCGCCTGACATAGCGCAAGCCGCGCTGCCAGTGAGTGGCCCTGCCCAAAGCGGGCAGGCCGGCTCAGTGTGCCGATGCAGGGGCCGTGGCGGCCTGTTCTGCATCGTGACGCGAAGAAGCCGGAGCCTCTTCGTCGTGACCGTGGTCGTGCTCTTCAACGGCCATGCCAATGAAGAGCGCCGACAAAATGGTAAATACGTACGCCTGAATGAAGGCAACCAGCAGCTTGAGCAGCAAGACAAACACCGTGAATCCTGTGCTAATGATACCAGCGCCCCAGGCAGCGGCTCCGGTCGTGAAGAGTACATTCATCACGAAGACCACTCCAATCAGGCTAAAGATGATGAGTGCTCCGCCCATCATGTTCGCAAACAGACGAATCGCCAGCGCCACATGACGTGTGATAGCGCCCATAATTTCAATGGGGATCAGAATGATCCGGATCGGCCATGGCGCATCGGGCGGGCCTAAGAGCAAGTGCTTCCAGTAATCGCTCGTCGCGTAGACTTGCCCAATGATAAAGGTCGAGAAGGCCAGCATGCCTGTTACGGCGATGTTGCCCGTGGCTGATCCCGAAAAAGGCACCAAGCCTAAGATGTTTGCGGCCAGGATGAAGAAAAAAGCACTTAGCAGATATGGCAGAAAGGTTTTGTATTTCGGGCCGATGTTGGGCTTGGCCACCTCATCGCGCAGAAAGACAATCATGACCTCCATCATATTTTGGAGGATGCCACGCGGTGCTTCGCTTCGCCCCACGCCACGCTTGTACCGGTTTGCCAGTGTAATAAACACAACAGCTACGATACCCATGGCCAGTAACCCGAACATAAAGTGACGGGTGATCGAAAAGTCGGCCACAATTTCTCCCTGGTCAGCACGAGCTACGGTTCCATACAGATGCTTTTTCTCATCCATGAGCGCGTCCAGTTCAGCGCCCTGGGTTACGAGATTAGCATCCTCATCCTCGGGATCCTCATCCTGGGGATACACGCCGTAGCGTTCCGACTTGAGTAGGCGCTTGGTCGTGAGGGCCCCGTCAATACCGAGGCTGCCCTCCGCATCCCGAACCAGGAAAATACGCGGCAGCTCAATGCTCCCAAAAGGATTGAAGTCGAGATAGTAGCCATCGGCAGCGTGGCCGATGATGGCCCGGTTCACGACATAATCCAGCGTAAGCTCGTCGTCGGCCGCTGCGGCACGCGCCTCAGCAGGCTCGGAGGCATGAACGGCAGGAGCCATGAGTGGAGCCGCCAGGCCAAGAAGCAAGACCAGCGCAGCCCAGAAAGGACGACAGCGAAAGATGCAATCGGATCGATTCACCGAAAAGGTACCAGTCAATGTCAAAAATGTAGCGAAGAGGATTTCGGAGCAGCAAGGGGGCGCTACGCCTTCTCAATACGTTTCCATACGGCAGCCAGCTCCACGCCCATGCTAAGCAGCAGCGCGCCAAGCAAGGCGCTTACAAAAGCAAGAGTATGCACAGGCAGCCAACGCAGCGCAAGAATGAGTCCCAGCACTACGATCAACGCACGCAGCATGATGCCTCGCACGGTTGCCTGCATCGCGTTGGGAATCGAGTCCGCTTGCAACGCCGCGTGATGGCTTATCCCACGCACAACACTACTTAGAACGACGATACCACTGCCAAGCAAAACGCTGAACCACCACGAAGAGATCATGGAAGAGATCATGCAATCGGGGGCTGCGCCAGGGGAGCACGGCACGCACTGTGCCAGGACCCTTCACGGGTGTAGCAAGCACTTACGCAATGCAACTCTGAACGTAAAGCACCACGCGGTGGAAGACTTATGAATAGCAGTGAATAATAAATGAATGAACTATCAGCGCGGATTAGAGTCCATCCACCACCGCACATTAACGCCAAACGATTAATGCCTCGGTAGCGGTTGAATTATTCAATGACTGCTAAAGGCATGCACGCTGAACACAGCCA
>NZ_JAWOAR010000360.1:0-10618 GCF_046498435.1 Longimonas sp.
GTCTGCTGGTATTCTTCCGGCGTGATCATGTCGTTTTCCAGAAGCCGGGCCAGCTCAGACAATTCCCGCACGCGGGAGTTGTCTGGCGATTCCAGGTATCGTTGGTCCGATTGGCCGTCATATTCAAGCATTGATGACGATTGCTGGCTGTCGGTCACTTTGACGGAGGCCAGACCGCCGAAAAGTCTCAGTTCTATATTTTTCCCCTTGAACTCGGGCATTGTCAGAATATCGGCAAGGCCGCTGCTTTGCTTTTTCAGGGAATACAGAATATAACCGATCGTACCGACGATACCCAGGCCTAAAGCCAGGAGAATCCATGCAAAATATTTAATGATAAAGCCGAAAAAAACCACTAAAAGGGCTACTGTCAAAAGCATGCCCACGTGGAAAAAAAGTATTACAAATGCCAGAAACACCCCTTTGGCGAGACTGGTATCGTCATAATTGAATTTGTTTTTCCACATCAATAAAATGCCTGTTGTAAAATTACGATAAAATCCGAATATATCGGATTTTTTTTCAAAATCACACCCGGGCCATCAGCTGTCACGGCGTCATTCCCCCGGAGTTTCTGTATTCCGATTTGAATCCATTTTGCTCATGAGCGCTTCTTCATATTTCTGGGGAATTTCAAAACGGATGGACCGGTTGGTCATGGCATTGAACTTCATGATCAGAAAGTTCAATTTTTTCATAACTTTGTATCGCTCCTGCTCATCCTTCACCCCGGCCAACATCTTTTCGGTGGTGATGATCTCTTTTTGCAGCTCGATTTCAGGGGGGAGGCAGTCTGCATTTTTCAATATCTTGTAGGCAATGCGCAGCTCTTGGGGCACCCGGCTCATGTCCTCGGGCGTCAGGGGCTTGCCCGCCCCTTCGAGATTATCGAATTCGCCTTTTCTTTGGGCGGCAAGGATTCTTTCCTCGACCCTCTATCGTGAATAATCTATAGGGGCAAGGGGCGTACAGGGTCATGGAACTGTGGGTTTCCCTCGTAAAGCAAGGATCATACACGCGCATCCAGCTCATGGATTGCCGTTCATGCCTCAGTACGGATTGTGCTATGGGTTCAGAAGGCGCAGAGCTCCCCATCGTCTTGTCATCCAGATCCTGAATCGAGTTCAGGACAGGCAAGGCGCCCCTGGCGCCGCTGATCCGGAGCCGAGCGAAGCGAGGGCCGAAGGTCATGCCTGTGGTACGCACGAAGTAATCCATTCCGCCGGTTGAAGGCTGCCTTCACGTCCCGCACGCATCCGTCTGGGATGACCGTGTAGGGGCATAAACACGCTTCTGCACGTTCAACGGCGATACATATATAGCACAACGCGTTCTCAGGCAGACCCGGCAGCGTGAGAGGCGCTCACACCAAGATCATGGAGGGATGCTTCCGCAACGGACGTCTGGATCACGTAAAGCCACGTCGAAGACGGACCGAATGGCGCAGCGGTTGATATGATCGCTCTGGCACCGTGCATGCTGTTCTGCATGCTGCCCCCTGCGCGCCCCCCCCTGTATTTTGCTGGATGCCATGCCTTCTTCTTTTATCCGCCTGCTTCTTCCCATCGGCGCACTGGCCCTGCTGCTAAGCGGCTGTTTGCCGTCGGGATGCAGCAGCGGCTCCTTTGATGAGCTTGCCCCGTCCGACTCGCTCTCGCGGGATCGCGCCGCCGCCGTGCCTGCCGACTCACTACGCCTCGTGCACACCGTCTCTGCCTCCGAGGCCCAGCCCATGAGCTACCCGCGCACGCTGCGCTACCGACCTGATGGCGCGCTCGTTGTAGCCGATGCCGAACGCAACAGCCTGCACCTGCTCACCCCCAACGGCACCTACGACCGCGAACGTACCAGCGATGCCTTCGACGTGCCCTACCTTGCGGGTACCACGGGCGATACCCTCTGGGTTTTCAACGCCGGGTCGGATACGGTGGTCGGCGTTGAAAATGGCGATGTGCTGCCCGATGCGGGCTTCGCAATCGAGCGCGCCGATGCAGCCTCGCTCGTGTACGCGGCTGCCCACTCGGATGCGTTCTACCTGAAAGTGATCGGCGAAGACATCGGATCCACCCTGTACCAGTACGACTGGAGCGGCACCCTACAGGCTGAGCGTACCCTCGACCAGCCCTACTGGCGCTACGCGGGCTTTCTGCGCGTGCAGGGCGATTCGCTGTGGAGCCTCTCGGGATTTCGGCCCGTGGTCGACCGCCTGCCGCTAAATCTGGAATCAGCCTCCGCATCCCCCGATACGCTCGCCCTACGCGGCTTCGACTCGCCCATGCTGGAGCGCAGCTACGCGTTCCTCCAGGGCGACACCCACGAGCCGCCGCTGCTCATCCCCTCCGCCACCTTCGCCGACGGACGCCTCTTTGTGCTGAATGTGCGCTCGGGCTGGGTACAGGTGGATGTGTTTGGCCGCGACGGTGTGTTGCAGCATCGTCTCATCGAAGCGAGCCCGCAGCCCAACACCGATTTCTTTCCCCACGACCTGAGCGTGCGCGCCCACGACGACGGCTACGACATCGCACTGGCCGTTTCCGACCCCGACCCCGCCGTCGTCATCTACCGGTGGACGCCCAGCGACACGCCAGGGTGATGTGCAGCGCGTGATGTGCGGACGCGCGCTGGGGAGGCAACGGCAGGTGTTACGACGATACCTGCCGTGCGGGATGCGAGGGATCGGGCGTATCCACGCCACGGGTCGAGGGGTCGCCTTCGGTGCGCAGCGTGCGGCTCCACCACGCCAGCCCCCCGGCAACCAGCAGCCCAAGAACCAGGCTCATGCCTGCGTTGAGCAGGGCAATGCGCCACTGCGTGTTGGCGATCTCGGTAATTACGACTTCTTGCGAAGCCCCCGGCTGCACGCGCACATCGATCGTCTCGCGGTCTTCGACGACTCCGATGAGCGTGTGCGGCAGCGACATCCGTTCGCGTGTAATGACCGTGCCGTCATCCATCGGGATACGCAGGCTTACGTAGTCGTACTTGATTTCGGCTCGATCCGACGAAAACACCTCCGTGATCTCGGCCTCGGCGGGGGTCCCACGCTGCAACGTATCGCGCAGAGCCAGCCCCGACCACACCTGGTGGACCGACAGACCCACGAGCAGAATCGGGATGGCCCAGGCCGCGCGCGTAAGCCAGCGGGTGACAGTCGAAGAGTCCAAGGAAGTAGCCATAGCAGTAGATCGGTTGGGAGGAGTTGGGAGGCAGCAGCACAAGTGCAGCGTAGAGGCTCGTACGCTTACCACCGCAGTGGGATGCGAGAGCCCAGGCACTCAGGTGCAAAGCATCGGTCAAGATACAAGACGCAGGTGGATCCCCGTCATATCAACGCCACATGCTTCGTTGGTGTGTGGAGGGATGGAGGGATGGAGGGATGGAGGGATGGAAGGATGGAGGGATGGAAGGATGGAGGGATGGAAGGAAGGATGGAGGGGGCGAGAGATGAATGAGAAGAAACGTCGCCCCATCCACTTATTACTCTGTCAATCCTCATTTTGATAAGCAGACCGATCTCCCGAGAGCTTTTGGAGGCAGAGCCTCCGGGTTGGAGCGTCACGAGGCAGAGGGGCCGTAGGTCATGCCTGTGGTGCCTCGCGACGAGTGGGAAAGGGGGGAGAAGGTGCAGAGGAAGTTGCTGCCCGACCCAAAGAACCCCCCCTCGTCGCATGGCTCCGCCGTGCGACGCATGCCGTTCAGGGGCTCTGCCCCGTCCTTTTGCGCCGCGATTTCTGGGCAGCGTATCGGCACCAAGTCTGTGAAAGGGAGCCACGGTGGAGATGAAGCTTCGTATCCAACCCGCACAGGCCCAGGCTTTTGATGAGCAGACCGGCCTCCCGAGAGCTTTCGGAGGCAGAGCCTCCGGGGGTGAGCGTCACGAGGCAGAGGGGCCGTAGGTCATGCCTGTGGTGCCTCGCGACGAGCGTGGGGAAGGTGCAGAGGAAGTTGTTGCCCAACCCAAAGACCCCCCCTCGTCGCATGGCTCCGCCGTGCGACGCATGCGATTCAGGGGCTCCGCCCCGTCCTCCTAAGTCATACACGTGCAAGAGCGGACCGTCGGGTGAAGGGGGCAGTTCTTCTTGCTGGGGAGCGAGCATAGAAACGGGCGTTGCCTTTGTATCCCCCTAACATGCCCAACCGCAAGAAGGCCTCACCGGAGTCACGACAGGAAGAGATACGGCTTCCAGGTGTCGTCGAGATTGCCCACGAAGTCGCGGATGAACATGACGTAGCTGGGGCGAAACGGCTCGCGGTTGAGCTCCATGCCCGCCTCTTCGGGCGTCATGTCGCCTTTGCGGTTGTTGCACGTCACACACGCAGCCACGAGGTTCTCCCACGTGTCGCGTCCGCCCCGCGACTTGGGACGGATGTGGTCGATGGTGAGCCGGTCGCGCGATCCGCAGTACTGGCAGGTGTGGTGGTCGCGCTTGAGTACGTTTTTGCGCGAGAGCATCACCTTTTTGTACGGGATGCGCGCATACGCTTTCAAACGTACGATGCTGGGGTACGGCATCCGCGTGCTGGGCGAGCGTACGGCTTTGCCATCCACCGACTCAACCAGATGCACCTTTTGCAGATGCATGAGCACGATGGCGCGCTGTACGCTGCACACGGTAAGCGCGCTATAGTCTTGATTCAGAACGAGTACGTGTCCATTCATTACACGCAGCCCCCCACTCCGCTACGGAGTGCATTCGTAGAGGCAAAAGCATACAAACGATGCATCAGAATACTGAAGAGGTCAGCCCTCGCCGATATGTCGGCATCTTGTGTGGATTTACGTGGCATGTGCGGTCTGTACACACGCTGTTACGTATTATAGTCGTTCACGCTTTGTTTCCCCAATCGCGCTCTACGCGCAGCTATCGCCGAAAAACAAATGGTTATGTTGCATCGCCCGGCATGGCTCTGTATGCGGTGGAGGGCTGCCGCTACGCCGCTTCCGTCTGCTTCTTCTGGGCAATCGGAGCATGCAGGCAGGCGTTCGGAATGGCAAAGGCATCGACCAGCGGCTCGGCCATCGGACGCACCTCTTTGCAGAGCACATTCACCTCGTGGCGGATGGCTTTGGCTTTGCTCCCGTCGATGTAGTTCTGCTCCAAGAACCAGCCGCGATCGGATTCAATCGCTTCCAGCGCAAAGAGCGTGCACAATGTGCGCAGTACGCCCCGTACGTCGTCGTATTCGGTGTCTTGAATGGAGGCGTGGAAGTGGTCGAACACCAGCTGCTCGGACTTGGCCTTGGCGAGCGTGACCAGGTGATCTTGCACTTCGATGAACGCGTCGTAGGTGTCCATGCCGTCGTCGATCCGCTTCTTGAGGCGGCGGGCGGCGGACTGCAAGAGCGCTTCGCTGCGATAGCGGAAGGCATTGCTGTGAAACTCGGGATCGCGCAGGTGCTCTGAGTCGGTGTTGCGGCGGATGAGTGGATTTTTCTCTTTTAATCGCGTACCCAGGTCCGAGGCCACAAACTGCACCATGTTGAACACATTCATATCCCGAAACTCGCGCTGAAAATCCGACAGCAAGCCCTTGGCCACCTGAAGCAAGAGCACGGTGTTGTCGCCCTCAAAGGTGGTGTACACATCGGTGTCGGCCTTGAGCGCGGCAATGCGGTTTTCGGCCAGGTAGCCTTGCCCGCCACACGCCTCGCGGGCGGTTTGCAGCACGTCGGTGGTGTGCCAGGTGCTGTAGGCTTTCAGCGCGTTCGCCTCGGCCTCGATGTCTTCGAGCGAGTCGTCGGGACCGCGCGCGGCAAACTCCTGTGTGAGATGCGCCAGGGCGGTGTGGATGGCGTAGGTTTTCGCCAGTCGCGGAAGCAGCCGCCGCTGATGCGTGCGATAGTCCAAGATCGGCACCTCGGGCTCGTCTTGCGGACCAAACTGCCGCCGCCGGTTGCCGTAGCGCACCGCAATCGTCAGGCCCGACTTGGCGGCGCTGCAGGCCGAACGCGCCACGCTAATGCGCCCCCCCACAAGCGTGCTGAGCATCGTAAAGAAGCGACGCCCGGCGCTGGGAATGTCGCTCTCGTACGTGCCATCGGCGTGCACATCGGCATAGCGGTTAAGCAGGTTTTCGCGGGGGATGCGCACGTGGTCGAACCACAAGCGGCCATTGTCAACCCCGTTCAGTCCCATCTTCTGCCCGCAGTCCTCAATGCGTACACGCGGCTTGGGGGTGCCCGCTTCATCGCGGATGGGCACGACAAAGGCATGCACGCCGTAGTCTTCGCCGCTGGTGTGGAGTTGCGCAAACACCGTGGCTACGCGTCCATGCCGGGCCGCATTGCCGATCCACTCCTTCCGCGCGCCATTGTGCGGCGTGTTGATGACGAATTCCTCGGCCTCAGCATCGTAGGTGGCGGTCGTTTCCAGATCGCGCACATTGGAGCCGTGGCCCAACTCGCTCATAGCAAAGCAGCCCGGCAGCTCCAGCGTACCGATGTCTTCAAGATATTTCTCGTGGTGACGCGCACTGCCCAGCTGGTGCACACTGCCGCCAAACAGTCCGAACTGCACGCCGAACTTGATGACGAGGCTCAGGTCGTGGTACGAGAGCGTCTCAAACGCGGTAATGAACTTGTCGATGCTCCCCGTACCGCCGTATTCTTTGGGGAACGCCAGCGCCCCCAATCCCTGATCGGCCAGGAGGCGGCACCAGTACAGCACGCGCTCGCGCTTGGCCTCGGTACCGAGCGAGGAATCGTAGCGGAAGACGGGGTCGGTGAGCAGCGTGCGGATCTGATCGCGCAATTCGGCGTGCTCGCCATCCAGATAGGCTTTCAGCCGCTCCACCTGGCACGGGATGCCAGAGGGCACCTCTTCGCTGGGGGCGGGCCGCTCGCCACGCAACTCGTCAACGATCTCATCGCCTGCAATGCCGAGGGCTGCCTCCACCTCGCGTAGCGCATGCTGCGCCTCGTTGGGCATTCCTGGTGCACCGTCGCCACCCAGCGACGCCATTTCGGCACCCAGCGCCGCCAGCGAGGTGCGCCCGGTGACGGGAAGGTCGGTCGCTGCTTTCTGCAACCGCCGCCGCCACCGCTGGTACTCGGTGGGGGTGGGCGGGTGCTCGGGGTCGAGCCACTGCTGCACTGCGTCGCGATGCTCCGGGTCCATCCAGTCGAACGACTGCAGGCGCTTTCGGAGCGCGGTATGCTCAGAGGGGGTAATGACACCGTCGGCCCAGGCTACGTAGAGCAGGGGCAGCACGGCCAGTACGTCGGCGGGGTAGTCGGCAGCGTTGGGGGCGGTGCCTGTGTTCGGAGAAGAAGTCATGGGATACGGGAGGGTCTGTCAAACAGCGCGCATGGTTTCGGAGAAGGCGTGCACCGCTTCGATAAAGACGCCCGCGTGGTCGGGGTCGTGGTCGGGGTGCATGCCGTGGCCTAAGTTGGCAATGTGCCGCTGCGGACCAAAAGCGGCCAGCATGTGCTGCACCTCGCGCCGGATGTCGTCGGGGGCGCTGTAGAGCGCACACGGATCCAGGTTGCCTTGCAGCACAATGTCGGTGTCGATCTCGGCACGAATCGTTTCAGGGCTCATCGTCCAGTCCAGGCTTAGCGCGTCGTATCCCGCGGCTGCCAGCGCTGGTTGGGCGTACGGCGCACCTTTCGCAAATGCGATGCACGGCACCTCGGGGTGCACCTCTTTGACCGTTTGTACAATGGATTCGAGGTACGGAATGCCGAACGTCCGATACAGGCTGGGCCCCAGGAGGCCCGCCCACGAATCAAACACCTGAAGCGCCTGTGCCCCCGCATCCACCTGCTTGATAAGATACTGCCCAATGAGCGTGGCCAGCGTGTTCAGCAGTTTGTGGCTGGATTCGGGGTGCTGGTAGAGCCACCGCCGTGCGTTCCGGTACGACTTGCTGCCGCCGCCCTCGATCATGTAGGCCATGAGCGTCCACGGTGCTCCGGCAAACCCAATGAGCGGTACGCGTCCGTTGAGTTCGTGGCGCGTGTGAGTGAGCGCATCGTATACCGGCTGCAAGACAGCGTCGGCCTCCTGGTCAGTGACGCGCTCCAGGTCGGCAGGTGTGTCGAGCGGATTCGGGAAGTGCGGCCCCTTGCCCGACACCATCTGCACCTCCAGCCCCAGCGCCTGCGGAATGACGAGGATGTCGGAGAAGATGATCGCTGCATCCAGCGGAAACCGGTCGATGGGTTGCAGGGTGACCTCCGCGGCCAGTTCGGGCGTGTTCACCACTTCAAAGAACGGATGATCGGCGCGCACGGCCTGATACTCGGGCAGGTAGCGCCCGGCTTGGCGCATCATCCACACGGGGGTGCGCTCCGTAGCTTGGCCGCGGGCAGCACGCAAGAACAGATCATTTTGAAGCAGCGGAAAATCGGCCATAAAAACAGGAGGTACAAGACGTTATTGGTGTACGGTGGGCGGTTTTCTGCACAAGAGTTAAGGCGATTCCTGTGCGATATTTCCTGTGCGATCTGTGCTTACGCGTCAGGGTAGAGCGTGGTCTCCAAGAAGTCAAGCGTGCGGGTCCAGGCGTCGGTGGCGGCTTCAGGGACGTAGTTGGTGCCGGTCGGGTTGGCGAAGGCGTGTCCGGCCCCTTCGTAGATGCGAATGTCGGCCTCCACATCGCCGTTGCGCAGGTGCTCGGTAAAGGCTTCTACATTCTCGGTGGGAATGCTGCCGTCATCGCCGCCAAAGATACCGAGCACGGGCATCTCAAGCCCGGCCACCGCATCTGCCGAGGCCTCACTCACATCGCCGTAGTAGATGACTGTGCCGTCCCAGTTGTTCGGGGCGTTGAGCGCCGCCTGTAGCGACCAGTAGCCGCCGAAGCACCAGCCCATCACGCCGATTTGTGGAGTGCCTTGCTCCTCGGTCATGAACGTGCGAGCCGATTCCAGGTGACGGCCCAGCACCTCGCCGCGCTCCATGGCGTCCTCCATGAGCGAGGATGCGTCGTCGGGCGAGCCGGCCACCTCCCCCTCGTACAGATCGACCGCGAGCACCTGATAGCCCTTGGCAGCCAGGCGGTCGGCCATGGCGCGGATGTTGTCGTTGAGCCCCCACCACTCGTGAATCAGCACCACGCCGGGCAGCGAGGCATCGGCGGAGAGGCCCCGTGCGTTGCGGAGCGAGTCGGCGTCTTCAGGCGCTGCGTAGTAGCCGGTCCATTCGGTGCCGTCGTCGCTCGTGCCGTACGTTACGGTTTCGGTGGTGACGGGCCCTTCAGGCGGCTGCACCAATGGCGATGCATCCGACGTGTCGGCTTCGTGTGCCTCGGCCATTGAATCGACATACGCCAGCGAGGCTGACGAGGCGGTGGTATCGGCGTCGGGGGCTGTGTCGGAATCAGACGACTGGTCGCATCCAACGGCCAGCGGAAGCAGAAGCACAGCCGCGACAAGAGGGAGCCAGAGCGCAGCAAACGGGTGCTGTTTGGGAGACATGACGGGCGGTTAGGATAGATGAGCAAGGCGACACACAGGCTGTTGGTATCGCCTAAAAAGACCGAAGCCATGCGGCGTTCCTCTGAAGTCCTTCAGGCACGGAACCGTTACGCCTGTAGCCTGATATCGGGCGGTGATGCGTGATGACCTTTTGCTTCCCCCTGTCTTGTTCTACCCTGCCTCTCTGTATCGCGCTGATGGCTGCCGACAACGCGTTTTCGTTTCGTGCTGAACTGAGGCGCAAAGCCTTGCATCTGTTGGCACTGAGCATTCCGCTAAGCATGGCCTGGATCGGAGCGCCACTCGCGGTGTGGATCGTAACAGCAGCAGCCCTCCTTGGCGTAACCGGCGATGTGCTTCGTGCAGTCTGGCCGAGATTCCGGGCCCTGATCCGCACGGTTTTCGGTGGGTTGATGCGTCCGTCGGAGTGGCCGGAGGCAGAGGGGGGCATCATGCTGAACGGGGCCACCTCGGTGCTGGTGGCGTGTGCGCTGGCGGGCTGGATGTTTCCGCTTGCTGTGGCGGTGCCTGTGCTCTGCGCTGCCCTCATTGCCGATGCCGCTGCGGCCATTGTAGGCCGCCAACTGGGCCGCCATGTGTGGGGCGATCATGGGCGCACGATAGAGGGGTCGGCTGCGTTTGTGGGTAGCGCCGCGCTTGTGCTGGCTGGGGCGGGTGTTGCACCTGGAGGCGTGGGTGGTGCAGCGCTCGTGGGGGCGCTGCTGGAGGCCCTTCCCTTGCCGTTAAACGACAACATCGTTGTGCCGCTGGGCATGGGGGCCGTGCTCGTTGCGTTTGCATAGGAGCGCCTGCATAAGGAGTGCCTGTCAACAGAAACGCGCCCACCGCCTTTCCGGGCGATGGGCGCGCTTTGAACAGGTCATGCAAAGCGAGAGAGGGCGTGCTATGCAGCGTCGGCTTCCTTCAGGGCTTCGGTCACCTTGTCGGCGGCCTCTTTAAGAAGCACCGCTGAGCGTAGCTCCAGACCGCTCTCATCGAGCAGCGCCTTGCCTTCTTCAGCGTTGGTGCCTTGCAAGCGCACAATGAGCGGCACATTCAGGTCGATGTTCTTTGCCGCCTGAATGACGCCCTTCGCTACGCGGTCGCAGCGCACAATGCCGCCGAAAATGTTCACGAGAATCGCTTCCACATTCGGGTCTTTCAAGATGATGCGGAAGCCAGCTTCCACCGTTT
>NZ_JAWOAR010000265.1:0-12762 GCF_046498435.1 Longimonas sp.
CCACCCAGCGTTCCCCACCATGCACGCCCACATTATCTACGAGAACGAAGACTGGATGCCGCCGCTGCGCACCGCGCTCGACAATGCCGGTATCCCCTACGACGAATGGTTCATTAACGAGGGACATTTCGACGTGACCAATGCGCCGCCCGAAGGCGTCTTTATCAACCGGATGAGCGCCTCCTCGCACACACGTGGGCACACGGCAGGGGTAGCCCACACGCGCCAGCTCCTGGCCTGGCTGGAGCGCCACGGGCGGCGCGTCATCAACGGCGGGCATGCGTTCGAGCTGGAGATTAGCAAGGTGAAACAGCATGCGGCGCTGGAGCAGGCTGGTATCCGCACCCCGGCTACGCGTGCCGTAATCGGCGGGCCGGAGGCGTGGCTCGATGCCGCGCGCAATATGGATACGCCGTTCATCACCAAGCATAACCGCGGCGGTAAGGGACTCGGTGTGCAGCTGTTTAACAGCTATGCTGAGCTCGAAACAGCGGTTGAGCAGGGCGCCGTTGAGCCTTCGCCCGATGGCGTCATGCTCTTGCAGCAGTACATTCAGGCTGCCGAGCCATTCATCACGCGGTGCGAGTTTGTAGGTGGCGAACTGGTCTATGCCATCACCTCCGACACCTCGGAAGGCTTCCAGCTCTGCCCTGCCGAGGCCTGCCGCACCGAACCGGCCGCTACCGACGAGCCCGACTCGCTCTTCGCACTGCGCACAGACGTGCCCCCGACGCTCATCGACAAATACAAGGCGTTTCTGAAGCGCGAGCAAATCGATGTGGCCGGTATCGAGTTTATTGAGGATGCGGAGGGTCGCTGCTGGACCTACGACGTGAACGGCACCTCAAACTACTCGCCCGATGTAGAGGAAAAGCATGGCCTTAGCGGAATGGCTGCCGTAGCCGACCTGGTGGCGCACTGTCTGGAGAATGAGGCCGCCGTGGTCTAACCATGCCCGCCCTGCGCATCCCCCCTGGCTCCCCTAACACATTTCTCGAACGCACGGCTGAACCCCGCATGCGGTTTTCGACCGCCCTCTTTCATTCCAAAAATGCAGCCCTGTTGGTGCTGCTGTGGGCTGGTAGTCTGTGGGCGTATCCACAACTGCCCGATGCCATGCCCGGACACTTTGACCTGTTGGGTCAGGTGTCGTATCGCACCGACACCACCCTGGCACAGTGGCTGCTGATGCCCATCATGGGCCTGCTGCTCACCGCCGCGCTCTACGGCGTAGCGCACCTGATGCGTCGCTTTCCGCACACTATGATTGTGCCCAACCCCGCAACCTTTCAGCGGCTCACGCCCAGCCGGAAGGCCGTGGTGATACAACTGATGCAAGACGTAATCTACGGCATGACAGCCCTGCTGCTCCTACTACTCGGGATGCTGCAAGTCGGCATCTACAGCGTGGCCGTGCATGCGGCAAACGTGCTGCCCGTCTTCACGCGCACCGTGCTGTGGGTAAGCCTGCCGCTGCTCATCGGGCTGGGGCCGGTTGTGGTGTGGGGCGTGCACCACACCACCCGGCGACTGTATCGCGAGCAAATGCGATGAGAACAGAACCGGTAGGGGGAGATGCGCAGGGTCGTCTTTTCGTAGGATGTGCACGCAGTACTCCGGGTGTGCCTTGCGCCTAAGCCGGACAGTGGCTACACTACAGGATAGCCGCCCACAGCGTTTACTGGATTGCTCACGAACTTCTGCACGCATTAATGGCTACCCCTTCCGCCTCGGACGCAATTGTCGTGACGGGCCTTGGCGCTCTGACTCCCATTGGCCATTCGGTGGATGCGTTTTGGACGCATCTGCTTGCTGGAACGAGCGGAGCCGGACGCATCACCAAGTTCGACACTACCGACTTTCGCACCGAAATTGCGTGCGAGGTGCGCGACTTTGATCCCGAAGATCATGGCATCGACTTTAAGTCGGCACGTCGGCAAGATCTGTTCAGCCAGTACGCGCTGGCGGTGGCCCGCGAGGCCCTGCGCGATGCCGACCTTGCCCCCGACGACCTGCCCGAGGAGGAGCGCAACCAGTTTGGGGTCGTGTTTGGCACCGGCATTGGTGGTGGCACCATGTTTATGGAGCAGGCCGAGGTGAACTACGAGCGGGGACCCCGGCGCATCTCGCCCTTCTTCGTGCCCATGATGATCAGCAACATGGCCGCTGGGCTCATTGCCATGGAGTACGGCCTGGGTGGACCCAACCACTGCACCGTGTCGGCCTGCGCCAGCGGCAACGACGCCATCGCCGACGGACTCATGCTCTTGAAGCAGGGCCAGGCCGATCGGATGCTCGTGGGCGGTACCGAAGCCTCGATCAATGAACTCTGCCTGGGCGGATTCGGCGCCATGCGTGCGCTCTCCACCCGCAACGACGCCCCCCAAACCGCCAGCCGTCCGTTCGATGTGGACCGCGACGGTTTTGTGGCGGGGGAAGGCGCTGGAGCGCTCATTCTGGAGCGTCGTGAGGCGGCTGAGGCGCGTGGGGCACGCATCTACGCGGAGTTGTGCGGATTCGGCAAGTCGAACGATGCTCATCACTACGCCGCCCCCGATCCCGAGGGCCAAGGCGCGGCCCGGGCGATGCGTCAGGCCCTCGACGATGCCGACCTCGCCCCTGAATCCGTTGACCACATTAACCTGCATGCCACCTCGACCCCGGCGGGCGATCCGGTGGAAACCAGCGCCGTGAAGCGCGTCTTTGGCGATCATGCCTATGCCATCAACTGCTCGGCCACCAAAAGTATGACTGGCCACCTGCTGGGCGCCGCTGGGGCCATTGAGGCGGTGGCTACTGTGCTCGCGGTGGTGAACGACGAGGTGCCGCCGACCATCAACACCGAAACGCTCGACGAAGGCTGCGATCTGGACTACACGCTGCACGAATCCAAGCAACGCCCGGTGCATGTGGCGCTGGCCAATGCCTTTGGCTTTGGCGGACACAACACGACGCTGGCGTTCCGAAAGGTGGACGAATGAGCCGTCGGAGTGCAGGGCGGGGACGGCGTTGAGATCCTTCTCTCCGACAGGCGTCGGGGCTCAGGATGACCTTTGGTGGGGGGCTGTGCTGGTTGGAGGAGCACAATCCCCGCACTTGTCATGCTGAACGGAGTGAAGCATCTCAAGATGTACGGCCGGAAAGCGGTGCCTCCGGGCCTGCAACGGGGCTCTGCGTGGCATGGGCCGGGAGCGTGCCGGGCGTGTAGGGGCGACAGCCTCATTCTGACGTTGCCACCGCCCCTTTCACCGCGTCGTAGCTGGTGTCCAGGCGGGTTCGAGCCGGAGGAGCGCGGCGATGCGGCAGGTCATGTGCTGGACGTGGCGGATCTCGTCGAATGTGAGGGCGCGGCCCAGCACCTTCTTTTCGCGGTATGACAGCCATTTCTTGATGACGGGGTAGCCGCCCAGCGTGTAGTCCCACACGCGCTCTGGCACGTTCGCCCAGCGGCAGTCCTCGTTCCAGTAGATGTCGAAGGTGGATGCGCCCCACTGCGCGCGAATGCCGGTGGGCAAAGCGGCTTCTTCGTCGGGCGTGTACGAGCGCTTCTCTTTGGTGCCGCCACCCGGCATGGTGGCGCCGTGATGCGCGAGGTAGCCCCATCCGCCCGTGACCGCGAAGTCGCTCGTGCGTAGACTGCGACCCGGATCGGTGTGTTCGGGCTGGCCCAGCGGACGCAGCTCCTCGCGGATCGTGCCAGTGTCTACGCCGGACACCTCCTGCTCTACATCCAGCAGCGCGGCCAGTCTTGCCGGAGTGCGCCTTCGTTCTTCTGGCGATAGGTCGGTGCGTGCATCACGGCGATGCTGTGGTAAAACAGCGTTTCAACGGTTTCGCTGTGGTTCGCTACATAGCGCTCGGCTCGTTGTGAGAGGTTCGGGATGGGTGCGCCGTCTCCATCGGATTGGCTGAACAGGTCGCCGCCGCCTGCTTCCGGGTTGAGGTAGAGTGGGAAGAAACTGGAGAGTCCAGCTCCAAAGTTGTCTCCAAGAACCGTCGTCACGTATCCCCGATCGAATGCCTTGGGCGCTCGTTGACGGGCTTCAAGCCACACGTTGTCCTTGAACACATGAGGGAAATAATCAGACCGTTTCTCATCCAATAATTTCGTTTCTGGCTCCCAGTAAAGCCAGCGTACGTCCATTGGACGATAGCAATAGCGAACAATATTCTCGGATTCGAACCCGCGCTTTTGCAAGGTCTCCCGCACAGCCTCCGCATCGAACCGTTTTGTGCTCTTCATGAAGCGAGCACAGCGCTGTTCAATCTCGGCATCCGACACATTCGGGTCGAAGTATGCCTGCATGCGATCCACAAGGGCATCACGGTCTACATCAATCACCGCATCATCGCGGCTCGTTTTCACGCCCGGAAATGAGGTGGGAAACAACTCTGGCAACTTCAGCCAGTCCAGGTAATCGGCAGCGGTTTTGCGGGGCAGGAACGGGAGCCCGAGTTTGGCGGGCGGTGTGATGGTGTCGTAGTGCTCGGTATCCGAGAGATTCGCCGTATCCGCAAGGCGCTCACGCTTCGTTTTGCCCCAGATGGAGCGTACGTGTACGGTATCGGTGCCGTGCGGGCCGTCCTCGGTATCCTGCCGAACCAGCAAGCCAATGGCGGTGTCCACCTGAATCCCCACCGGATCGGCCTTGGTGGAGAACACGCTCGGGTCGGGGTTGCCATCGGGAGTACGCTTGCCGGTGCGGTACTTATCGACGTTAAGGCTGTCAATCCAGATCTGGTTGAACGCGTCGAGGTAGCGCGCCCGCATGCCGCTGTGCGAGAGGCCATCGAGCCACGAGTAATTCGAGATGTATCAGACCACGCCGCGTCCGCTATGCTCGGCAATCTGACGTTCGGCCATGCGGTAGAAGCGCACATACAAGTCGTTCAGGCCCTGTCCGCGTGGGTCGGGCACGCCTTCTGGCGATTCACGATAGGCTTCCGAGAGCCCGCGCTCTTCATCAACCGCAATGCCTGCATATCCGTCATACGGCGGATTGTCCAGAATCACCAGGATGTCCTCGTCCTGCTTCACCGAATCGGCCTCGTCGTGCTCCTTTTGGAGTTCGGGAAAGAGGATTTCTTGCGGCTCCTCGGGCGGCTCCCAGCCGGTGAGTGCATTTGTGAGGTAGACGCCTGCGCGTTCGCCCTCTTCGAGCGGCGCGCCCAACTGGGCCAGTTTGAGGCCGGTCTGTAAGTGCGCCACCACAAACGGCGCGGTGACAGGTCCTCTGCTACCGTGTTAAGGAGTTCGGAAAGCGCAGGCCCGAACGAACGCTCCTTCGTGCTGGGAAGCTGGTGCAGACGGGCACAGGCTCTGCGGTAGCGGCTAGCGGTCATGCAGAAGGGCGAGTTGGGGATGAAGGAGAACGCGCAACGACGTGTAGGCATGCCGAAGCGGGCTGCTCCGCACGACTTTTCGTAGCTACGTTCCTTGGCTGTGCCTGTTCGTTTAGCATGACGGGTGCGGGGTTCTACTCCTCCAACCAGCCGCCCACCACCACAAGTCATCCTGACCTCCGACGCCTGTCGGAGAGAAGGATCTCAACGCTAACCCTACACGCCCGGCACGCTCCCTGCCCATGCCACGCACAGCCTTGATGCAGGCGCGGCGGCAGCGCTTTCCCGAGGGAGGGGCGCTGAGATGCTTCACTGCGTTCAGCATGACGTGTGCGGGAGGCACGCACCCGTCCCCTTACTGTCGTCCAGTACAACAAAACGGCCTGCCAGGTTGGTAGCCCGGCAGGCCTGTTGTCGAGCGTATATATCAAGGATGGGGCCGTTACCGGATGATCGTGAGGCGCTTGGTTGCCACCGTGCCGTTCGCAAGCATCCGCACGAAGTAGGTGCCCGCCGCAAGTTCGTGGGTGGGCACTTGTATCTCATGACGGCCCGCCTCCACACGCTGGCTGGCAAGCGTTGAGACCCGACGCCCTAAGAGATCGTAGATCTGGAGCTGGACGTCGGTCGGTTCAGCCAGCGTGTAGCGCAGCGTGACGCCATCGCGGGCGGGGTTCGGGAATGGCGTGCGCAGCGTGGCCGACTGAGGCGTTGGCACGTCCATCACGAACGGCTCGCTGAAGCTTTCGGTGCCGTCGGTATCAACCTGGCGCAGGCGATACGTGAGCTGCTCAGCCGCAAAGGGCAGGTCTGCATCGCGAAAGCGGTAGGATTGAGTCTCGTCGGTCGTGCCCGCGCCCTCCACAAACCCAAGGGCGGTCCACGCCGTGGTGCTATCGGCGCGGCGCTGTACCTCGAAGCCGGCGTTGTTCATTTCCGAGGCCGTTTTCCACTGCAGATCCACGCTTTGCTCGGCGGCGGTCCCCGTTGCGTTTGTTGCTCCGTTGAACGCGGTCATCTCCACCGGGAGGGCTGTAGAGCTGTTCGACAGTGGCAGGCTTGCAAACGTGGTTTGCCCCTGCCCATTGACCGTTGCGATGGCAGCAGCCCCGTTTATGGTGAGATCCGACGGCTGATCGAGGAAAAACTGCACGTCGCTGGCCGGAGCCCCCGCATCCACATCGATCGCCAGAATCAGATACCGCACTGAGGTTGGAATCGGATCGCTGAATCCGGTGAACGCGACCGTTTCCGGAGCGCTCGTGTTGTCGATGGCAACCGACGCGAGTTCGGTGTCGCTTCCCACGTTAAGGGTTGCGTCGTTCGACCCGAAGAGCCGAACGACCGAGATGCCTTCGATGCCGGGTGCATTACTGGTAATTGTAACTGCCTCAAGCACCGCTCCACTCGCGTTGGCCGAAAGCGCAACGATGCCCACCGCGTTGTTGGCCGTACCAGGCGCAACCGACGCGTCAAAGTCCAGCCCATCGACTGAACCATCAATGACTGTAAGCTCACGGGCCTCGCCGGTACCCTCCAGCGTCACGTCGTAGGGATTTTCATCCGGATCACTGTTAGTGACGCTGAAGGATTCGGAGAAGGCAGATGCGCTCGACGGGGCAAACTCGACATTGAAGGTGAACGCCTCGCCCGGCGCCAGGGGCGGAGTGGTGCCTCCAGTGGCTGTCACGTTGAACGCGCCCGGAATCGATGACGGTGGACTGATATTGAGCGTGGCGTCGCCGTTATTTTCGATGGTGAACGTTTCGGTCGAGGAAACGCCAGCGGTGACCGTGCCGAAGTCGAACGTACCGCCGTCGGGAAGGGCCGTGCGCGGCGACGTGTCGACAAAGACATCGGCTTCTGGCGCCCCGGCAGTCGCCGTGACGTCAAACGTGTAGGGGTTCTCGTTGGTGTCGCTGTTGTCGATTGTGACGGTCGTGGTGTACGGACCCGGCGCAGCCGTCGCAAACTGCACTGCGAAGTCGGTCGACGCCCCGGCAGCAACCGTGGACGACGGCGTCTGCGTGAGGGTGAAGTCCGTCGTATTGCTGAGGGCAGTGCTGGTCACGGTCAGGTCGGTAGACCCGTTATTTTCGATAGTGAACGTCTGCTCCGGAGAGCTGGCCACGCCGTCTACGGTGCCAAAGTCGAACGTGCCCGAGCCGTTGTCCAGCGTATTCGTGCCATCGGTGACGGTGATAGCGGGGGCGCCAGACGTCGTGAAGGTGGCGTCGCTGCCAATCGCGTTGCCCTCAGTGTTGTTTGCCTCCACGCGGAAGCCGTACTCGGTATTCGGCGTCAGCCCTGAAATGTCGACACTCACCGGCGTGGCTGTATCCGAACTGATCGGACTCTGGTCAGCGTCGACTTGTGTGGTGCTCGTCGGGTTGGCCGTCGGGAAGTAGGTGAACGTGACGGTGGCATCGGGGCCACCGCCGGTGCTTGCGGTGCCGTTGAGGGTGGCTGCTGTTGTGGTCACACTCGTAGCAGCATCGGTTGTAGCGGTGGGCGCTTCGTTTACGTTCGTGATGGTGAGCGTGAGGCTTTCGCTGTCATCTGGGTCGGTGCCGACGTTCGGGTCGTCCACTTCAACGGTGACATCGTAGGTGGTCTTTGTCTCAAAGTCGGCGACCTCTGTAAACTCCAGGTCCGAGCCGTTAATCTGAAAGGATCCGGCATCGGTGCCACTGAGCGAGAGGATGTTATCGCTTCCTGCTTCGTTGTCGTCGGTGATGGTGATCGTGGCGACCGAAGTCGGTGGACTGTTGTTCTCGTCCAGACTCGGCGTCGTCGTGCTCAGCGTGAGCATGGGCGGGTCGTTGACGGCATTGACGGTCAGGATGAATGTGCTTGCATCGGAGAGCGAACCGCTGTCGGTGACCTCCACGGTGATATTCGCGGTGCCGTTCTCGTTTGCCGCCGGGGTGGCCTCAATCGTGCGATTGGAGCCCGAGCCGCCGAGGGTGATGTTGGCGTCTGGCACGAGCGTCTGATTATCCGAAGACGCCGTCAGGGTGAGATTGCTTGCCGCGTCGTCCGGATCGCTCACCGTAAAGTCAACAGGACTAAGCGTGGCGTCCTCCGCAATCGTCTGGTCGGAAATGCCTGAAATCGTTGGCGCATCGTTAACACGGGTGATGGTTACGGTCGTCGGCCCACTGACATCCGTAAAGCCACTGTCCTGATCATCCACCTGAACCGTGATGTCTGTGTTGAAGGTGCCACTGCTACCCGTATTGTCTGTGGGGCTAAAGCGCAGATTGTCGAGGGCGGTGTCAATGGTATTGGGGTCGAATGAGCCGTCGACACGGAAGACGCCGCCGCCTTCGTTGGTCACAGTCGTGCCACTGACGCCGCTGATGACGCCCGCGGAGGCATTGCCAACCGTCACGCGCAGCGCGAGGTCATTTTCGCCGGGATCTGGGTCACTCACATCAATGCCATCAAACAACGCCGTGGGTCCGGCATCGTCATCCAGAGAAGTTGGACTGATGGTGCCACTGGCGGTGGGAGGCGTGTTGGTGGGCGGTGCTGAGGTTTGAACCAGCGAAAACGCGTCAAGAAACGTATCCACAAAACCACCGCCGTCTGCCCGGGCAAAATTAGCCGTTAGAACAGCCTGGTTTGCACCAGCCGGGGCGGGAATTCCGCTCTGGGATCGCAGTTCCCAACTGCTGCTGGTGGGGTATGAACTGTTGGCATCCGTGTCCACGAGCGTGATAGGAGTGCCTATATCGGTGCCCGAGCCATCCTGAAACTGCAGCTCAACGATTATACCATCTTGCGAAGTGTCGGCCCCATCAAACGTCGCAATGTAGACCTCAAAATCATACGTGGCGCCGCCAGCAATTGAATTTGTGATGGTTTGGGTTACGCTTCCTATTCCCGAGCCTTCCGTTGCGAAGTAGTTGCTCCCCGTCTGGCCACTGATTGGCGCATTTGGAAAGGTGCCCGAGAGGTTTTGACAGTCTACGTTACTCGACGACCAATCCGCAGGGCCGGCTGCAGAGCAGGCACCGTTGCTTACAAGGTTCTGGGCAGCTACAGATGTAGTGAGTCCGCTGAGCAGAAAAAGTAAGGCAGCCACGCCGCCAATGAGTTTGAGACTTCGAAAGCGTAGCAGATAAGGCATAATCATATAGTAGAGTAAAAAAAGAGACGCGAGTTCGTGCTGCTTAACGGGTACGTTGTTGTCGGGAGGGAAGACGCATTTGGCAAAAGGGCGGCCAAAGGGCGGTGTAGAGCCTGTTTGGGTTTAGGTTTGAAGGCGCGAGCGAGCGCTGCCGGTGCGTCTTTCGTGTTCACGATACAGCCCCTTGACGCCTATTCGCCTTTTGTGTGGCCACCGGTCGACTTGTCCTTCAGGTTCGCGACCGTAAGCTCATAATGACGCTTCTGGGGATCGCCTCCAACAACGGGCACGAGAAAAAGCTCGCCGGGGCCCGCGTCGGGATGCTCGACGCGGTGCAGGTCCTGGTCAAAGGCCTGCTCGACAGGCCCTTCAAAAACCGCAGAGAACCCATCAATCTGCTCGTTGCTTTTGTCGTTGTAGTCGATTTGCGTTAGCTCCGCAGTGGTTTCTTCGTCGATGTGCACCTTGAGGGTCATTCCTTCTTTCCCTTCAAAGTGCTCGCGCTTAGAGAGCGTAGACATAATGGGATCGTGGATTGAGTGAGACAGAGGATGAGAATTAGCTACGCGAGGGGTAAACACCTTGCAGCGCAATCACAAAGTTGACAACCTGGTACGGCTGCACGTTTGTGTGCGGCTGGTTGCCGCCAGCGCCGGCTGTGGTGATCTCGGTGCCTCCCATCTCAACATCCGACTCTGATCGATACCCATCTACCTGGTCGCGTCCCGTGGTTTCAACAGCCGGGAAGTGGCTGGCCGGGCTGCTTTCGTCAGCAATCTGGGAGGATGCCCGGGGCTTAACCATTGCTGTATGGTTGTGGGTTGGCATCTCAAGTTGGTTTAGCGTAACCTCCTCAACGCCCCCCTTTGCACCAAGCTGGCGGAAACTCAGGCCCGGCCCCTCCCCCTGATGCATAGGCACGCGGCCGCGCAAGTCAGGCAGCCCAAAGGTCGTCCGTCCGTCGCCTCCAAACTCCGTACCCAGAAGCGAAAAGAGCGCTGTGTTCTGTGATACCGCGATAAGTTGGCCGTTACATAATGCCCAGCCTCGTGGGGCAAAGTTAAATCCAACCATCGAAATTTGACCAATAAAGGGTTCCAACATATTCGTTCTATATATTTGTTTAGATAAAAGGAGTCCACACGAATAAAGCCATGCAATAGATATGTAACATAGTGACCACCATGAATTTGAATCGAAGAAATAAAAAGTAGTTGGATACGCGGATAGGATGGCTCGGCGAGCAGAGTTGCGGTTCAGCTACGAAGGCGAGTGCACAAAAAAAGCTGCTCCCTCAATTGTAAAGAGGAAGCAGCAATGATGAAGCGGCATGGAGGTGTGTGTTTACACCCGGGTCTACATCTGCGGTCCGGTTTCCTCATACGGCTGCACGACCACGAACCCGCCCGGCTGGTTGAAGTCCATCTGGAACTCCTCGCCCGAGGTGCGGCCCAGCGCCGCTTTCCATCCGATATCGGTCGTGAAGCTGGGCGAGGTGTCTGCGCTCCAGGCTACAGTGGCGTGCGGATCGGTGCGTACCGGCGTTTCGAGCACCACCGGCGAGCCATGCGTGGTAAAGGCGATGCGTCCGGGCCCGCGCAACTGTACGTTGAAGAGCCCGCCGCTGGCCAGGGAGGCTACCTTCTTCATCATGGTGATCTCAGCATCGATGCCCGACTCATACGCGAGCGCGTCGTTACCATTTACCGAGAGCGCCTCCCCCTCTTGTAAATGGAGCACGTGTACGTACTTCCCACGATCGGCGGCGTACACATGACCTTGTCCAGCAACAAGCATTGTCGCAGTGCCTTCGCCTGTGGCCTTCTGCTTGAGCCAGCCCACAACGCCGCCACTGGTTTTCTTCTGAAACGACAGGTCGCCCGTGTACGCCACCATGGCCCCGGCCTTGAGCCACACTTCGCCGTCGACCGCAATGTCGAGAAGTTTGCTGTTTTCAAGCTGAAAAATGTCGCCGCCTTCGGCCTCCTGATTGCGCTGAACAAACTCGTTGAGTTGCATGAGCAGATTGGCATATATGTGAATAAGTAATAGCGTAAATGCTACGTATGTCTTGCATCGGTGTGTTTCGGAAAGGCAACGTCTATCGTTGCACCGGCTTGACTTGCACGCATTGCGCATGTACAGGCTATGTGTTAAATTATAGGTTGCTTATTCTCACTGCACGACATAGCCCTCTAATTTTCCCCCATCCGTTTTCTATTATGCGTACATGGATTGCCACGTTTGCCGTAGCCTGTTGGATCAGCATGGCTGCGCTGGTGCCCACTGCACAGGCACAAGACTACAGTGGCTTCTCGGACCTTAGCGACCTGCGGCGCACGCTGGAGTTTATGGGCGAGGGCTATGCCAGTGGCTACGTGCAGCCGCTCACCGATGCATTCGGAGCCGATATGCACGGCGGCCTCTTCCGCACCGCCGATACCGACGACGGCTTTCTGCCACTCCTCCCAATTAACATCTACGTAGGCATCAACGTGTCGGGCGTGCCCACCAGCTCGCTCGACAAAACCTTTGTCCCGCCCGCCCAAGAAACGCTCTCCGACGGCACCACAATCACCTTCAATGGCGACCGCGCACCCACCGTCTTTGGCGACACCGATACGCCCGACCGCGATGAAGTCTATTTTACCGTAACCGACCCTGATGATGGTAGCACGGAAGAATTTGGTGTACCACCGGGCCTGCTCGACACGCCGATTGCTCCGCTCGTGATGCCTCAACTGCGCATCGGCACTGTGTATGGTACGGATGCGCAGATTCGCTATTTCCCGAAATCGAACCTGTCGGCCGGGGGCGGCAGCTATGGCGAGGTCAGCCTGTTTGGGCTGGCCGTGCGCCACGACCTGAACCAGTGGATTCCGGTGCCGCTGCCCCTGAAGCTGGCGGTACAGGGCTCGTATAATTCGTTCGCGCTCGAAAATGACTTTGAGGTCGACGACCGGGTGGAGAGCGAGGAGGTCGTTAGCGCCTCGGGGTGGGCGGTGAACCTTCATGCCAGCCGCGGCATCCCGCTGTTGCCGTTCACGTTCTACGGCGGCCTGCAGTATGAGCGCTTCAGCATGGATTACAACTACACGTTCAACCCGCCCGGCACAGACGATCCTGTGGGCATTGACATCAGCCAGACGCCGGCCACCAAGACGCGGGCCCTGGCGGGACTCTCGTTTACGGTCGCTATCTTCCGCCTCAACGCTGACTACGCCATCGGCAGCGCCAACAACGTGCTCACAACTGCTGTGGGGCTGCGGCTGTAGCATCTACAG
>NZ_JAWOAR010000292.1:0-7609 GCF_046498435.1 Longimonas sp.
ATCCCCGAAACCATCACTGAAATGGAGGTCGTCAAAGAACGGCTCCTGTCGCTTATGTCCGCGCAGCGGCGCTCGACCATCGTCATTGTCGCCGAAGGCGACGAACTCGGTGGCGCACGTGGCATTGAGCAGGCGCTCTTAGACGACAGCGAATTCGACGATATCGACCTGCGCTCGACCATCCTGGGCCACATCCAACGCGGCGGCTCGCCCACTGCCAGCGACCGCGTCCTGGCCAGCCGCCTGGGCGTAGGCGCGGTCGAGGCGCTCCTCGACGGGCACTCCGAAGTCATGGTCGGCCTCGTGAACAGCGAGGTGAAGCTGACCCCGCTCCGCAACGTGTGGGGCCGCAAGAAGAGCATCGATTACGACTTGCTGAAGCTCACGCAGATTTTGAGCTAAGCCTGCCGGATCCCCACGTCCTCCGGCACTTCTACGCTGCGGACGGGATACAACACGCTGTACATCCCGCTCCACTTTTTCGCTCTCTGCTGCTATGTCCACGCATCCCCCTGCCAGCCACCCGCCGATTGGCGAAGTCGAAGGCAAGCGCGAACACATCGAAGCTATGTTCGATGCCATTGCCCCGCGCTACGACCTGCTGAACCGCATCTTAAGCCTCGGCATCGACCAGTACTGGCGTCACCGCGCGATCGACCTGCTGCGTCCGGAGCGCATCACGCGGCTTATGGATATGGCCACCGGCACCGCCGACCTGGCCATCATGGCTGAAGAGGAACTCCACCCCCGCGAGGTGATCGGCGTTGACATCTCTGCCGAGATGCTGCGCTTTGGACAGAAGAAGCTTGATCGGCGCGGTCTGGGCCCGCGTATTCAGCTGGTTCAAGGGGATGCGGCGGATCTTCCGTTTCCCGATGATTATTTCGATGCCGCGCTCGTGGCCTTCGGCGTGCGCAACTTCGAGGACCTCGATGCCGGGCTCGAAGACATGCACCGCACGCTGCGTCCCGGTGGCGTGCTCGTGGTGCTGGAGTTTAGCCAGCCACGGGGCGCACTCATGGCACCGCTCTACGACTGGTACTCGCGCAACGTGCTCCCGCGCATCGGCGGCACGCTCAGTCCCGATGCCGGCGCGTACCAGTACCTGCCGGACTCCGTCGCCGCCTTCCCCGACGGCCCCGACTTCCTCGACCGGCTGCACGGCACGGGCTACACCGATCTGCTGTGGGAGCCGCTCACCTTCGGCATCGCCTCGCTCTATCGCGGACGCGTTCCTGACGCTGCGTAACGCCTATGCCTGATAACGCTGCTACGCCGACTGTGGAGGTCACAATCACCGGCGCCGGTGCCCACCACGACGCCCTGACGACACTGCTGGAGGCGCACGGGGCGCATGGCTTCCATCCTGAAGGCGACACGTTTCGGGCGTACGTTGCCGCACCGGTCTGGGGGGAGGCGAAGGCCGATGCCGTGCGCGAGTGGCTGGATGCACAGGCTCCCAGGGCCGCGCTCCACATCGACACGATTCCAGCGCGCAACTGGAACGCCGAGTGGGAGGCCTCGGTCGAGCCGCAGCACATCGGACCGTTCTTCGTGCGTCCGTCGTGGTCCGATGCCGCGCCTCCCCCCGACACCTACCCGCCGCTTGTCATCGACCCAAAGATGAGCTTTGGCACCGGCTACCACGCCACCACGCGCCTGGTGCTGGAACTGATGACCAATCTGCCCTTCGACGGAGCCCGCGTGCTTGACGTAGGGACCGGCACCGGCATCCTGGCCATTGCCGCCTGCCGCGCCGGAGCCGCCCGCGTAGATGCGATCGACATTGACACATGGGCGGTGGAGAACACCCGCGAGAACATCGCGCAGAACGACGTGGCCGAGCGAGTGCAGGTGCATCACGGCACCCTCGCCGACCTGCCGCTTGCTTCCGCCGACATTGTGCTTGCGAACATCCACCGAGCCGTGCTCATCGACCTGATGCCGCAGTTTGCCAAGCGGCTGCGCGTAGGCGGGCACTGCATCTGCGCGGGCTGCCTCCTCAACGACGCCCCTGCCATGCGACAGGCCGCCCGTGAGCACGGCTTCACCGTGGCGAACGAACGCTCCTCCCTGCCGTGGTGGGCCGTGCACCTGACGCGTGCGGCGGCGTGATTTGTATCAGGGACGCAGGAGCGTCTCCAGGCCCGTCCAACGGGGGACCGTTGGACGCAGGGGGGTCAGGATGGGCTTCTCGCGTTCGTAGAGAGCAAACACTAACCCACCGCCTTCTCCCCGACTCTTCATCCTGGACAAGCGAGCGTGCGAGCGCGATCCAGAAATGAGCGGAGCGAATTCACATCGTAATCCAGAGCAAGGCGGCAGCCTCTCGTTACGAGGATATACCTGCTAAGACACTTTTGTGGGTCTATCTTAGGAACTTGGGCTACGTGCTGTAGGCGTGTCCGGGGACCAGGGGCACGCATCAAAAGCCGGTGCGCGCAGGGAAGGGATACGAGCCCCCACCTCCCCTTCGATCCCTCGCACAGCATTGATGCAGATGCAGGTACCCAAGGACGGGGCGGAGCCCCTGTACGGCACACGTCGCACGGCGGAGCCATGCGACGAGGGGGTTCTCTTTTGTTCATGCAGCAACGCCCCACTTCCCTCTTCACACTCGTCGCGAGGCTCTGCCTCGTGACCCACGTGTTGGGGGGCTCTGCCCCGTTTTCGCTCCGGAAATAGCGAATAACTCGTCAGGTGCGTACCTTCTAAGCAGGTGTCAACCAGTGTCGCCGGGGATGCAGGCGATTCCCGGCTATGGAAATCCTCTGATGATAAAACACAACGTACGGCTGCTGATTTCATAGTCCTACAGAGCCTTCACGGTAACGGCCCCACAAAACGTAGGGACGCCCGGTCGGTGCCGGGGCGTCCCTATACGCTACATCCAACATGTCCAGCGTTTACGCCTACCGCACGACGCTAATGCGCGTGGTGGTCTGGAACTGCTCTCCGGTCATGCGCAGGAAGTACGTCCCGCTGCTCAGACCGTCGGCTCCGGGCTGCACGGTGAAGCGCTTCACCTCGTTTGGCGCCATCGGGCCGTCGTAGACGGTCGTAACGCGCCGCCCGAGCACATCGTAGATCTGCACCCGCACGTGCTGACGCTCCTTGACCGCACTTTCCACGGTCATCTGCGCCCCCGCCGGGTTTGGATACGCCCGCAGCCGGTACGGATCCTCCAGCGTGATCTCTGCCTCTACGACATCCGACAGGAGCGCCGTCTCGCCACCCGCGGCCCACTGCAGCCGAAACTGGTGGGTGCCCGGCGCGAGCGCGTCAGTTTCAATCTGGTAGGTTGGCGCATCGGTAGAGTCAACCGGCGTCCTCTCTGCCACCTCGACGGTCTGGAGGTCGCTCCACGTGGCAGTGCTATCGGCGCGGTGCTGCACACGGAAGGTGCCCTCGCCCATCGAGCCGGTAGTCGTCCACGCCAGCTGGGCCGACTCGCCCTGGGGGGCGGCTTCAAACGAGCTCACCTCGGCGATCTGTGTCGCCGGGCAGAGGAATACGTTGTCGGCGCAGTCGGGAGAGACGAACACCGTCTGGTCGGCTTGCACGGTTTCGGATCCTCGGGTGACACTCACACGAACCGCTCCATCCTGGATCTGGTCATCGAAGTTTGAGAACGTATGCGAGCAGGAGGGGCCCGAGCAGAACTTCTGCGTCCAGTTGATCGAGCCGGGTTCCCGCACGCCCCAACTATAGCTGGTCGATCCTTCACCGCCTTCGACATCGGCCGTCCAGGTGCCGGATTGGCCGCTGTTTACAGTGCCTGGGCCGGAGAGGGTGACTTCGAGGGGAGGTGGAGGCGGTGTTCCTCCTGGTTCGCCAATGACGGTGTACTCGAAGCTCCCGTTTCGCTTGTGCACTGTGGGATCGAATGGGACCCACCCAATCTCCTGTCCATTGACGTTTGACTTGACGTAGTAGAAGTAGGTTGTTGCCTCGGCCGAGCTTTCCGATACTGATTTGGAGAGGTACCGACTTCCGTCGTTGGGATTGGCTGCCGAGAATCCCTGTTCGGTGACGGGCAGCCAGAACCAGGGGGTGTCCTCGTAATAGAACTCGGGGGAGGAGGCCGACGCGCTTAGCTCATACACATCGCAAATGTAATTGCCCGCGCCGTAGCTGATGCCGTTCTCTTTAACAAAGCCATTTGGAAAACTCCTAAGCGCATCCTCGCGGATTTTTGTGAAGGAGGCTGGGCCGTGGCTCACCTCGTATGGATCGCTGACGCGTTTAACTGCTTCGTGGGCATCGATCATTCCGTAGCCGACCTCTGGGTCGTGGCCACTGCCGTAGCTCTGCGCTGTTCGTTTCAAAATGTGCTCAATGTCGTAGGCCCGAAGGCTCGGCTCGGCAGCCAGTAGCAGACTGGCCGTGCCTGTTACAAAAGGGGCTGCGAATGAAGTGCCAGTTTTATCATCATGGTCACTACCCAATACGGTCGTGCGGATATCATCTCCAGGAGCTCCCACATCCGTAAATGAACGTGATGCCGTGTACGATGAAGCCGCTCCGCTCTGATCCATTGCACCTACGTTGACTATCCAGGGCCCCACATTATTGGGATAAGAAGACGTTTGAGCAGGGGGGCCTGACTTGTATGGATTCGCATGTACGAGAAGAACATCAGCCTCATACGCGCTACGGAGTGCCTGTGTAAGTGTTGTCGATTGATCGGCGAACCCCCAGCTATTGTTAATTACGGAAGCCCCAGCCGTCACAGCATTATCGATGGACTGGGCTGTGCCGACGAGTCCACCAAGTGGTTCAGAATGGATTTTGGCGTGCCAATCCACTCCGGCAACCTTTCCTGCAGGGTTGTCGCCCTTTGCTGCAGCGACTCCGGCCACAGATGTGCCATGATCAACACTGGGATTGGTGAACCCGCTGACTTTGTCTGAAAGGTCAACGTGGGTCGCCTCAACTCCACTATCAACGATACCAATAGTAGTGTTGCTGCTTCCTGTGGTGTAACTCCATGCTTCGGTTGCCCCAATATCAGGGCCACTGGTGTTGCGAAGTCCCCACTGTTTGTCGAAATCGTCTTGATCCGGAGGAATTACCTCGTCGGTTGCCCTTCCGGCATCGAGAGAGACCGTCTGCGATCGACTTTCAGAAGAGAGTCGAGGATCGGGCTGCTGGTTCTTCTCAGCGTACTGGACCCACTCAGGCAAGCGATTTAGCCGAGCAACCACTGAATCGCGATTGGCATTAGGGGGGAGTGTGATTACAAAAAGATTCGTGTAGTCCGGCACCCGGTACGTACGCTCGTTCTCCAGAACGCGCAGGGTGTCGGCACGGCGAAAATCAGGAAATCCTTTTGCCATACTTTGGGCTCTTGCCTGTTGTAATAATCCCTTGACCTGGCCCGGCAACTCCGCTTGGCCGATTTCGGCCTGGGTTGCACCGTCAGGGAGCGTGGCCGTGTCCGTTTCGAACATTACGATGACCTGTTGCTCTACGGGTGAGTCGGGCGGTCCTTCTTGTGCGCGAAGAGGCGTAGTGAAACAGAGGCTCAAAAAGAGGGTTGCTAGAAAAAGTGTGCGCATAGTCATAGTACCTGTGATTGTGGTGATTGTGATTGTGCGTATATGGCTCGGCCGACCTGCCCGTCCTCGCTTCGTGCCTCCCTGCCGGAGACTGCGCGCGAGCCTGCGTTATCGCAGGGGCCGAGTTTTTCATGATTCGATAACTGTTTGATGAATTATGGTATTTGTTGCGGTGCTCGCTGCGAGTCAGATGTGGGCTCGTACCGCTGCTCGGGCACCTTGCCGGTAAACTCTACGGGCTTGTCCGTGAGCGGAATGGTTACTACTTGCGTTGGCAATACCATTGTTCGGCATACACCCAGGTCGGGGACTGCCCCAATCTCCACCACGATCCGGTCCCCAGTGTCGTAAATCCCTTCAATTGCCTCGATTCGGTCTATGACCCTGCAGCCCGTATAAAAGTAACCCCAATACACTCCGATGATGATTCGACGGTCAAAATCGACAGAGGGAGGAGGATAGAGCTCATGGTTTTGATCGCGCAGCGTAACGTATTCATCCCAAAACTGGGCCCAGGTTAGGCTGTCGCGGAAGACCTGGGTTTGGGCTTCATGGACCTGGACCCCGTGGCCCCGTTCCACCCACTCGTAGGAGATTGACTCGCCAGGAGAACCGGCCGGTTCATCTTGAAACAAGCCACAGCCCCCCAGCACCATGAGTACCGAAAGAGCTACGAGCAGTGATATGAGTCGTTGGGAGAGGCAAGGCATTGGAAAAAGAGGTCAGTTCAACGGATTGCGAGAAGGATCGGTGATCTGGCGCAGCTCCGAGCCGTCGCGGCGGATCGTCCAGAGAGCGGTGTAGTCACTATCAGATGCAGGTCTGGAGAACACGATGCGCTCCGAGTCAGGTGCCCAGGCTGGTTCACGGCCGCGGTCAATGAGCTTCTGCTGCTCGCTGCCGTCGCTCCGCATTACCCAGATTTCAGACCCGCCATCAGTTATCGGCGCCCAAGCAATCCATTCGCCATTCGTACTCCAATCCGGATAGCGGTTATCGACAAATTCGTTGTTTGTAAGCTTGGTCGAGTCGGCTCGGCTCGTATCAGCGATGAAAATCTGAGTCTTATCATACACAAGCCGTTCGCCAGACGGGGACCAATCAGCTGGAGTAGCTCCAAATCCGAATTTGGTAAAGGTTGAGTCGGTGAGGTGGGCAAACCATATTCCTACCTCTTCTTGGTTGCCGGACCTACCAAACGTTAGTGTGTTACTACCAGGAGACCATCGCGGATGGAAAGAACTGCCGAATGACGTTACGCGCCGCAGGTCCGAGCCGTCTGGGCGAATGGTGTAGATGTCTCCTGCGGAGAAGGCAATGCGTTCCCCGTCCTACCCGACGGGGCCTTCCGGTCGAGTGGTGAGTTGCTCTTTGTTGGACCCGTCAGCGTCCATGACCCAAATGGTGTGCTCTGAGCCAATGTAAACAATGCGCTCTCCATCTGGAGACCAGTCGGGCTGACCTGCTGACCACCATCGATTTTCGATTGTGGTTAATGCCCGTTGATTAGAGCCGTCGGCGTTCATAGTCCAAACTTGGGAATTGATCTGGACGACGATCTCTTCCCGACTTGGGGAAAATCTCGGATATCGAATATCAGCAGCGCTTTCATTCTCCTGATTCAACGACGTTAGCCGTGTCTGTTGCTCTTCCCCAGTGTTGATACGGAAAATTTCTTTGCGTAGTCCTGTATAGATGAGATAGTGGCCACTCGGTGACCAGTTAGGATATCTTCCTCCCGCGACTTTTGTCCCCTGTCTCCTTTCACTCGTTATCATATAGATTCCGCACGAATCAGGAGTAGGGTTTGCAGCCGTCCCGCAGTTCGTGTTGTCATATGCAATTCGTTCCCCATTCGACCCCCAATCAGGAAAGAAACATCGCCGATTAGGGCGAGAAAGTTGCACAACACTGGAGGTATCCACAACGCCTTCTTTAAAAGCAGCTTTATAGATCTGGGCCCCTGCCTCGAAAACAAGGCTATCCCCATCCGGGGACCAGTCGCCGTAGAGGCTTGATCCAGCTAATACCTGCTGACGCTCAGTTCC
>NZ_JAWOAR010000301.1:0-3406 GCF_046498435.1 Longimonas sp.
AACTCACATGCCTCTTCACACACTCGGATTTTTGTCATTCTGAGGAGCGCAGCGACGAAGAATCTCTTCGAGCCGAGCGGAACCAAGGGCGGATCGCTGTCTCTCTGCGGTCTGATTCCGCCGATTCCGGGGAGATCCCTCGACTGCGCTCGGGATGACGTGCCGGGGGCGTGGGAATGCCGGTTCTGTGAAGGCTCGCTCAGGTTTTGTCGTGTACTGTGATCAAAATGAGGGTTGACAGAGCAATAGTGCCGCCTTCGCCCCCGTCTTGGAGCAACAACGTTCTGAAGACGGTGTCTCCAGAGGGCCCTCCGTAAGCCCAAACTCTGATTGGACGTGGAGAGACAGCAGGCATGGAAAGGGAAGCATGACGGTAGAGAGCAGGCCCCCCGTCAAAGCACAACACAATATCATCCTGACGATGCAATCGCCCTGCGGTTGCTTTTCCACGTGCACATCTTTTCTTTACGATATGGAACATGGGGATGTCATACATACGATGTGGCGACAAATATACGAAGTGAGTAGTTTGATGGATACACATGCTCTTTTCGCAAAGAGCGTGATGTTGCACACCTCCCCTAATCCTGATTCTTTCCATATCACATCCAACTTGATGCTATGCTACGCGCACTCTCCATAGTCACGGGTGGATGCGCCCTGCTTGCCGCCGTATGGGCGCTTGGCACACCGGCTCAGCCCAACGCCGCAGACACGGCCGATGCCACTCCGGCCAGACAGGCCGCTGCATCACTTGAGTTGCTGCCCAACGCCCGTACCCCGGATTTCACACAGCGGCCCCGGTCGCAGTCCGCCAGCGAGCGAACATTTCGATCCGGCTCCTGGACCGAGGTTGGTGCGCAGCGCCCATCGCTCACCAATCCGCGCGCCCTCCGCGTCGCCCGGGGCGATGTGTTCTTTCGTGATCAGTCTGAGCACCGGGTGTACCGGTACACGCTTGATGGCGAGCATGTGCGCACGTATGGAGAAGGACGCGGCGTAGGACCCGGGCAGCACATGGCCGTCATGGGGTATGGCATCGCCTCCAATGGGCAGGTGGTTATGGGCGATGCGCAAGGCCGAAAAATCTCGGTGTTTAACGAGGATGGGACGGTAGAGCGCTCCGAGCGTCCCGACTTTGGTCTTATGCGACTGGGGGTGACAAGCGAGGACCAGATCGTCACGCTGGCAGCCCCTACTGCCGTGCGGTTCCAATCCCTGCTTGGGAGGGGACATCGAGAAGGCGAGGATCTTGTGCGCAATCCGCGTGAGTCGATTGGCCTGCTAGAGGGCGGCCTGCGCGGAGATACCCAGGGCGGCGCAATTCAGTTCTCGTTCTTCTACGGCTACCTGATCCGGTGGCATAGCAATGGTACCATCGACTACATCCGCCGGATGATCGGGGACTACCCGCCGACCCCGACTGAGCCAGCTGGAGGCGCTACAAAGCGTGTTGTGGGCAACGAACTCCAGTTCCGCATCAACGACGTTTCGATCCACGACGACGAGATCCACGTGCTGGTGATCTTTCTTGAGCCGGACGAAAATCGCTATGTTGTGGATGTGTATGACCTGCCAGCGGGCGACTACCGCTACAGCTACGAGCCGCCCGAGCCCGTGCGCAGCCTGGCCGTCACCGGCGACCACGTCATTGGCGGGCAGGACACCACCTTCGCCGTGTGGGATCGCAGTGCAATCGAGGAGTGAGTCCGCCCTCAATTGGCAAATGGACCCCAGATCTCCGTTCGCAAGCTCACTGCGTTCGGGATGACGTTCGGGGAGTAAGCGCCTCGCCCACACCGCAATACTGAAACCGGATTTGATAGGAGAGGAGACGCTCAATACTCGTATCCTTCGACCTCCTCGGGGGTGAAGTTAACCCCGAGCCCGAGGGCCATGCGGTTTACGAAGTTGAAGTAGGAGGTCACCATCGCCGTGTCGAGGATGGCGGTGTCAGAGAGGCCCTTGTCGCGGAGCGCCGCGATGTCGTCTTCCGTTACGGCACCGGGGGCGGTGGTGAGGGCACGCGCATACGTAACGAGCGCCTGCTCACGCTCTGAAAGCATGTCTTCCGCATCCCCCTGAAGCACCGCGTCGATGCGGTCGTTGTCGTTCCAGTATGCGTTGAGTGCCGCGCGGTGATGCTCCACGCAGTAGGCGCAGTCGTTGGCATCGGACACGACCACAGCGATGAGTTCGCGCTCGGATCGTGAGAGGTCGGTGCGTGCAAACAGCAGCTCGCGGTACAGGTTGTGGTGCGCCTGCAGGGTCTTGGGGCGTAGGCTGTGCACTTTCAGGATATTGGCCACCTTGCCACGAGACGAGGCCACACGGTCGTATACCGCACGGAGGGATTCGGAGGCATCGTCTTCGTCGATCGTTTCAATCCAGGCCATAGAGGGCACAGTCAATTATGAGGAGTCGTCGTTGGTTGGCGGTTCGTAGTGGTCGCGCAGAAAGTGGAGCGTCTCGTCGACCAGCTCGCGGGCGGGTTCGGTGGAGCGATGAGCGGCGGGGTCTGCCTCTTTCACGAGGTCAACCGTAGTGCGGTACTGTTGCAGATACGTGCGGCAGGTTTCGCATCCGTTAATATGCCGTTCAAACTGCTCTTTGGTGGTCGTGTCGAGGCGTCCATCCACGTAGGCTTCGAGAAAGCCGTTCACCTCTTTGCAGGTGAGCATCCAGCGGCGGCGCCACTCGGTAAGAAAATTAGCCATACGGCGAACTACGAAAAATCAGAAGCAAAATGCGGGTTAAGCAAGGATCGAAGCGCCTGGCGCGCGCGGTGAAGGCGCACGCGTACGGCCCCTCGGCTGATGTCGAGGATCTCAGCGGTTTCTTTGGTCGATCGTTCCTCCAAATCTCGCAGAACGATCACCTCACGATACGAATCGGAGAGTTCGTCCAGGGCCTTGTGTACCAGTTGTTTGCGTTCGGTGCGCTCGGCAGTTTGTTCCGGATCCCACGGCTCGAACGAGCCCGTGTAGCGCCCAAACCGGAAATCAGGCTGTAAGCGCTCCATCGTCTCCTCGTCCATGGGCTGCTGGCGCTTGTTTTTACGCAACCAGCTACGCGCCAGGTTGATGCCAATGCCCGTGACCCACGACGTCAGTTTCGAGTCGCCCCGAAATGAGTCCAGGTTCTTATACGCCTGCAAAAACGTCTCTTGCACCAGACTGCGGGCCGCCTCGTCGTCATTGACGTAGCGCAGAATGATGTGGAACAGACGCGACGTTTCGGATGCAACCATGGCCTCAAAGGCGGCACGGTCGCCATTCAGAATCGCCTCGGTATCAACGCGGGAAGCAGAGGAAGCGTTGGACACAACAAGGTATGGCTATGTGCAAAAAGCGCGGACGACGTTACGACGGCTACGTATGGGCGGCACCGGAGCCGTTACACTTGT
>NZ_JAWOAR010000070.1:0-6051 GCF_046498435.1 Longimonas sp.
CAGCAGGAGCGGAATAGGATGGAGTAGAGACGCAGAACGCGGAGATGAGCCCATCGAGGGCCACAAGGAGAATAGCACAGGTACGAGCAGGCAATCCGAAAAGCAGACGAGCACAGCGCAACGGCAGCAAAATAACCGTATGCACCATTGCACCCGATCACGCCTCGTACCGACGGCGATCGTATGGGGCGCATGCCGATAGATACGTCACTCGGCACACGCAGACGGGCAGCTAAAATGCACCTATAGAGCAGCCCCCCCCCCGCAGATCTGCAAAGGTAAATTGCAACGAAGTTGTGAGTAGGTTTCGGCTTCAAAAACAGCGAAGAGGCCCTCGAACTCGTCGCTTGCAAGGCCCGTATGGGCTGGAAACGTCATGTCATTGGTGGCAAAGTCACCGTATCGGAGTTATTCGTACTGACAATATACGCCCACCAACTCTTTGCCTAAACCTAATGAGTCTGCGCAAATTCCTTTATCGGCAGAAAAAGTGTGATGCAAATGGTTACTTGCCGCAGGTGAACGCGTCCGGAGAACCATGGTACATGACAAAACTCACATGCCCCTTCACACACTCGGATTTTTGTCATTCTGAGGAGCGCAGCGAGGGCCGAAGGTCATGCCTGTTGCACGAAGGGGCCGACAGGTCATCCGTTGCGGGAATCTCTTTGAGCCGAGCGGAACCAAGGGCAGATCGCTGTCTCTCTCCGGTCTGATTCCGCCGATTCCGGGGAGATCCCTCTGCCGACGGCTGTCGGCATCGGGATGACGTGCCGGGGACGTGGGAATGCCGGTTCTGTGAAGGCTCGCTCAGGTTTTGTCGTGTACTGTGCCGGAGAACACTTTCGTTATTGAATTTGCTTATTGGATTTGCATCCAAACCTGCATCCAAACCAACATCCTGAGCTATGCCTGTTGCCCTCAACCATATTGACGAAGCTATTGCCATTGCCCGCCGTCACGGAGCCACGCAGGTCGTGCTGTTTGGCAGCACCCTGTTGGCCCCCGATGCAGCTCATGACCTTGACCTGGCTATTGGAGGGGTGCCGGGCTGGGACTTCTACAAGTTGGCGGCTGAACTCGATGCCCATCTTCCGGTGCCTGTGGACGTAGTGCCCTTAGAGCCTGCTAATACATTTACTCAGCGCATTCTGGATCGCGGACGCGTCGTCTATGAAGAGGACTCGCCATGACGAAAACCGAGCTACGTGAAGAAGTGCACGACGAGTTAACGCGAATGGACACTGTCGTTACCGAACTGGTGCACCTGCGCCGCGATGTTGGGCGTGCCGCACCTACCCTCCGCGAAAAAGTGGCTGGGGGAGCCTTTCTCATGCAGTTTTACAACGGCACCGAGAATATTCTCAAGCGGATTGCCCGGTTTCACAGCGTGTTGCTTCCACGTAGTGATAAATGGCACGCAGAACTATTTGAGGGCTTCACAGCAGATGCAACGCCTGGGCTTCCCGTCCTATTCGATGATAGCCTGGCAAACGAAATGCGTGCGTACCGCGGATTCCGCCATGTTGTCCGGTCAAGCTACGGCGTTGAACTTGACTGGGAACGTATGCGGGAAGGCATCGACCGCTTGCCAATGACGTTCGAACAGTTTCAGCACGCTGTATTGCGTCATCTTGATGGTTTATAGAAGAGCGATTGCAATTCTCGTACAGATACGATAAAAGGGGAGCAGGGCGTGCTTCCAATTGCACAAGCGTAAATGTTGTCACGAAGCCGCTCCATCAATCACCGTCTTTTCTACAACCGTCCATCCCTGATCCAAGGTGTACCTGACTGTCAGGTCGTACTCGTAGAATGAGTGATCTGATATTTCGACGGCGTGCACGACGACGCATCGGTGTGTGTCCTCCGAATCCAGTTGTGTTTCGGTGCCACTGCACGCGTCTGCCGGACGCGGCGAGCCGAAGGCAACACTCACAAACGATCCTTTTTCTTGACACGCTGGGGAAGCCGAAGTCAAAGCGCCTGTGCTATTGGGCACGGGCAACCCGCTGGTGAATGCACAGGCGGCGTCCGCAACAATATCTGCTACCGGAACACCGAGGCGACGCAGTACTTGCCGTCGCTCGGCCCTGCGCTCATCTGAGACCGGATGCACCGCATCAGGCGTCATCGAAAGAGCAAGCTGTTCTGCCTCAACGTTTCGCAGATCGAACGCACGAGTGTCAGTTGGACCGATCCACAGTCCGTTTTCGTTGACGTACTGTACGAGCGTAGCGAATAGCGTGGTGTCGGAGGCTGCTTGTGCAGCTTGCTCGTACGAATTAAACCCTCCTCGTCCAAACGAAGACAACGTAAGTCGTTCGTCCGTTAGATTCATCACATGGTAACACCTCTGCTCTCCTGTGTTGGGTACAACGCGGAGCACGATGTCGAGTGGACTTTGCTCAAGGGCTGTAACTCCTTCGCATTCCTCGACAAACTCATAGCTGTACTCGCTGCTCATTTCGCCCTCATAGTACGTCTGCTTCAGGCCGTTCTCTGTGAACTGGGTTGTAGCATCGGGATCCTCAGTGCTAACCCAGGTGCCGATGATATCTTCTTCCTCCGGCTCTTGGGCATAGCCTGGAACCACGACCAGGCACAGCATGCACACAGCGATCCAGCAGCGTTGCAGAAAGCGGCAAGAACGCATAACGTCTGATGCTGGGAGCAGATCGGGCTTTGAAAGAACAATCTTTACAGCATCAAAAGCAACCTACATCGCCCCTCCGCCCACTCGCTTGTGCTCGACGATTGTGTACGTGCCTCCCTCTGACCGAAAAACAAGTTCGTAGATGTATGCTGAAAATGGCGTTAGCTGAAGAACGCGAACTGCTGTTTGCGCCTGTTTAGAATGGACCGTGTCCTGATTTGCAGCCACAGGCAGACTCACGGCTCCCATTAGCCATACACGGCTCATGGGAACGCTCAATCCAGTTGACTCTGAATCGTTTTGTTGCACACCAACAGAAGCACACCCGCGATACCTGATTATTGCCCTCCTGCATGCTATATTAACGCATACGATCCCACTGTAACGTGCAACCGGGGGACCGTCCGCCTCGGCGAGCCGTTTTCTGCTGAGAACCATTCAGAAGCCGCCGGACGCAGGATGCGGTTCTACGTCACATTCGAAGTGAGCATCACATATCGTGTAGCAGCTACCGGCCCCTCGACATGGATGTATCGACCTCACTGCGGATTGTGGAGCTTCCTTATGAGGAGCGCTCATTACTCCACAGCCTGAACCAAACCATTTTTGGGGATACGCAGGTTATTCGCACCTTTGAGCGCACCGACCTGATGATGCTGGTTGCGTGGCTACGCGGCACGCCAGTCGGCTTCAAGGTGGGCTATCAGCTTCAGCCTCGCACTTTTTACAGCGCCAAGGGCGGGGTGCTGCCAAAAGTGCGGCGGCGCGGCATTGCACGAGCGCTTTTGCACGCCATGCTGGATCGCGTACGGGAGCGCGACTACCGCCGGTTTGTATTTGACACATTTCCAAACATGCATCCCGGCATGACCATTCTGGCACTGAACGAAGGGTTTCAGGTGGTGCAGGCTGGCTACAATACCGAACACAGCGACTACCGCCTGCGCTTTGCGCATTTATTTCCGTCCAATGGCGAATGACAACGCCAATACGCCTGTTGATGCAACCTGCTGTAACCATCGTTTGTGGACATACGTACGTGGGGTGCTGTTGCCTGTCGCATCAACCTGTACTGCTCTGTGCGCCGTTTTCTGTTCGACCTGGTGGAAGGTCTCCGCATTGCTCTAAACGCCATCTGGGCGAACCGCCTGCGGGCCGTGCTTACCACCCTGGGCATTGTGATTGGCATCGTATCGGTCACGCTCATGGCCGCGCTCATTAACGGCGTCAACAACGAGTTCGAAGAGACCCTCTCCTCGCTCGGTGCCGATGTGATGTACGTGAGCAAATTCCCGTGGGGGGCCAACGTGAATGTGGACTGGTGGGAGATGGCCAACCGCCCGGCTCTTTCTGTGGACCTGATCGATACCATTCAGGAGCGCTCGCGCTACGCGTCGTTTGTGGCTCCTATGACCAGCACCAACCGCACCGTATCGCATCGCAACCGCTCGGCGCAGGCCAGCATCACAGGGTCTTCGCCGCTGTACGGACAGATTCGCGGGGTTGACCTGGCCGAGGGGCGCTTTCTGACTGAAGCCGACGAGCGAGGCGCACGCAACGTGTGCGTCGTGGGCGCTTCAATTGCCGACGAGCTGTTCCCAAGCACATCGGCGCTCGGGCAATCCGTGCGTATGGGCACTGCCCCATGTACTGTGGTCGGCGTCATTGAGCGCGAAGGCGCGGGGCTCTTCGGCGGCGATGGCAGCCACGACAACACCATCCTTGTGCCGTTTCGCACGTTCGAACGCCTGTTTGGCGTAAGCCGCTGGCGTAGCATCACCATTATGGTGAAGGTGGATGGCACAGAACTCATGGCTCCCGCCGAAGACGAGCTCACCGGCATCTTGCGAACCGCCCGCCAGCTCGATCCTATGGAGCCTGACAACTTCGAAATCAACCAGCAGGATGCAATTCGAGACTCATTTTCCACGGTCCGCATTGCTATCTACGGTGTGGGACTGTTTCTTACGGCGCTGGCCCTGGTTGTAGGCGGTATTGGCGTGATGAACATCATGTTCGTCTCGGTCAAAGAACGCACCAAAGAGATTGGCATCCGCAAAGCCGTAGGAGCAAAGCGCTTTACCATCCTGCTTCAGTTTCTGATTGAGGCGGTCATTGTGTGCCTGATTGGCGGACTGATTGGCATCGGCGTTACCACAGCGCTTACTGCGTTCATCAGCAGCACGCTGGGCATTGCTGCTCCGCTTTCCCCCACCGTCATCGGCATTGCCTTCGTTATCTGCGTAGGGGTCGGCGTGCTCTTTGGCATTGCTCCTGCCTGGCAAGCCGCCCAGGCACGCCCCATCGACGCGCTGCGCTACGAGTAGCCCAAGCACTCCGCAGACGTCCTCTATTCATGACCTGTTTCGTTGAATCCCTCTGTTTGCTGTGAGCCTCATTGAAGCGTTTTGGTCGGCCCTCCGTGCGCTGCGCGCCAACCTGACCCGCTCGGCCCTTACGCTGCTCGGCATGGTCATCGGCGTGTTTGCCGTCATTGCAGCCGTGACGGCGGTGGATGTGATCGACACGTACTTCAAGGAGTCGATTCAGCAGTACGGCACCAACACATTCTCGGTCAAGCGCCACGGCGACCAGTTCGTGGGCCCGAGGCGCGGACGCACCTACCGCCCGCCGGTAACCTACAACCAGGTCGAAACGCTGCGGGACCGGGTGGGCGCCACCTACGAGGTAAGCGTGCTCGACCAGTTTGCCAGCCGCGAACGGGCCCAGTCGCGCTTCGAAGAAACCGAAGCCGCCATCGAACTGCACGGTACCGATGCCTTCTTCCTTGACAACTACGGCTTTACGCTCGAGGCCGGACGCCCCTTCACCGAGCAAGATGTGCGCAACGCTCGTCCAGTCGCGATGCTGGGCGCGCCCGTAGCCGAAACGCTCTTCCCCAACGAAACACCCCTTGGCAAAACCGTGCGCATCGGGCGCGTGCGCCTGGAGGTGGTGGGCGTCCTCGAAGAAAAGGGCGGCTTCCTCGGGCTCGATCCCGACTCCCGCATCTACGCCCCCATTACCCATCTCCTGGCTGCCTACGGCGATGGCGGGCGCGACATGAACAGCGTCAGCATCCGTGTAGGCAACGAAAGCGGCATGCAAGCCGCGCAAGACGCCATCATCAGCCAGATGCGCGTCATCCGGCAAGTCGATGCCGGAGCCGAGAATAATTTCGAGATCGAGACCAACGAGTCCGCCCGCAGCACCTTCGACACGTTCACCTCCACCCTCACCCTGGCCGGGGCGGGCATCGGACTCATTGCGCTCGTCATCTGAAGAATTGGCCGGGGCGCTGGAAAAGGAATGGAACCTCGAAGTGGAAATATCCGGGAAAAAGGCCGGCAAATCAATTGTGTTGATACGGAAAGATGTTTCTGAACCGATAAAGG
>NZ_JAWOAR010000183.1:0-6945 GCF_046498435.1 Longimonas sp.
TCTTCTAATATGCGGAAGTGGATCCACTGGAGAAGATGGATTTGAAGTAGCGGGGCGAAAGAGGGTGTCGCTTGTGAACGCGCCCGTTAGCTTTTGGACCGACATAGTCGCCGGTTTGCATATGGTTGATGGCAGATACATAGCTTGACGCCAACTGCCGATTCCACTGCGCTGGTGACGTCACCTCTGGATGACAGGCGTGCAGCCAACGGCCTGCTTTCAGAAGCGCGGTGCGCCTCAACCTGACGGAGAATCCAGAGGCCGACATCACGGTGTTTGCACCGAATAACGATGCCTTCGCCGATATCAACACCGAAGCGGCGCTGGCCGACGAGAACTCGGAGCTGCTCGAAGAGATTGTGCAGTACCACGTGCTGAACTCGTCGGTGTTGTCGGGTGATATCGAAACGGGCACAGTGAGCACAGCATTTGGCGAAGATGTGCTTATTACGGAGCGTGATGGCAACCTGTTCGTGAATGAAGCGCAGGTGGTCGAAGCGGATATCGAAGCTGATAACGGCGTGTTGCATGTCGTAGACGGCCTGCTGCTGGAGAACCGCTCGCTGTTGGAGCGGATCAGTCTAACAGCTTCCACACAAGCACTTGCAGGCACCGCGGCCGATGCGGGACTGGTTGACGGCTTCGAAGATGCTGAAAACTGGACCGTCTTTACGCCGATCAACGAGGCCTTTGAAGAGGTCGATACAGGCGACCTGACTGAAGAAGAGCTTGCCGATGTATTGCAGTATCACGTTATCGTTGGCGAAGATGGCCCAATCGACTCCGAAACGCTGCTGGGCCTGCTGGCGGATAACGACGGCGAGGTTGAAGTAGAAACAGCGCAGGGCGAGCCGATCACGTTCACTGAGACGGACGACGGTGCCATTGCGCTCAACGGTGATCAGGCTACGCTTGTGACCGAGGGCGGGCTCGACCGCTTTGCCGGTGGAATCAATGATTCCGAAGACGGCTATGTGAATGTCTTCCACCTGATCGACGGTGTACTTACGCCGCCGAGCATGCAGGAGCCAGAAGCTATCTCTATCGCAGAAGCCCGTGAACAAGGCGTAGATGCTGAAGTCACGATTGAGGGCACAGTGACCCGTGCCTTTGGCGACTTTGTGCGCATCCAGGATGACAGCGGCGACCTGGGCGCCAGCGGCATCGTGATTCGCCAACCCGAGGGCAGTTTCAATGATGAGATTGCCGATGGAACGATCACGGAAGGCACTACGCTGCGTGTGACGGGCACGATCAGTGAGTTCAATGGACTGCTCCAGATTAACGAAGACGATCTGGCTTCGTATGAAGTGACAGGTGAAAGTGAGGTCCCGGATCCCCTCACGATTACTCTCTCAGAGTTTGCTGAAAACGGGCTGGATTACGAAAGCGTGCTGGTCCGGATCGACGGACTGACACTGGATACCGAAGACACGGAGTTCAGCAACGGTACCTCGTACACGGCCACAGATGGTGACGGAAATGAGGGTGTTTTCCGCGTTCAGCAAGAAGGGGAAACCCAGCTTGGTGGAGAGCCGGTTCCGTCGGGGACCTTCGATTACGAAGGCGTCATTGGGCAATTCCAGGGCGAACCGCAGATGATTCCTGTAGAAGTGTCGGATATCATCCAGGAGTAAGCATCTGGTCTTAACTACGACAGCGAAGCCGAAGTTTAATCTTTCGGCTTCACACCGAAAACGGGCAGTCCTTCATTGGACTGCCCGTTCTTTTGTTTGAGCGGGGTCGGTTTGGGGGCTTCGACTCTCCCCGGCAGCATGGATTCCAGATCTCCGCTCCGCTTCGTCTGGAATGACGGATGGTAGGGTTGTGCTGAATGCGGAGGCAGAATGTCCATGCTTCCCCAACATCCATTGATCTTACCCTCTACTCGTCCATCAACTCCGGTATATCGCAGAAACGTGATACCACAACGACTTCACCGGATTTGGTATCACCTCACAGATCGCCGGGGACGCAAGCGGTGCCGATAGCGTTCGGCCCAGGTTCCTCGGCTGTGGGTCCCCTGAGCTCGGGATCAGGAGCGAAGCGCTGGGAGCACCGCGACCGAGTACTCCTGGGGGGCGCATATCCCGGGCGATCTTTGACGACCGCTAAACAGATACGCGCTGCGTCCCTGCTCACACCGCAAAGAAGGCCAGCCCCGTGTACGCCGCCGCAGCCAGGAGTCCGGCCATGAGCGCAAGTGGAAACTGCGTGTAGACGTGGTCCATCAGGTCGGTGCCGGTGGCGAGGGACGACAGAATCGTGGTATCCGAAATGGGCGAGCACTGGTCGCCGAAGACGCTGCCGCCCACCACGGCGCTAAAGCACAGCGTAATAAAGAACGGCTCGGGTGCGACCGCCCACGCCAGCGGCATGGCCACCGGAAAGACCACCGCGTACGTGCCCCACGAGGTGCCGGTGGAGAACGCAATGAGCAGGCAGAGCCCCATCAGCAAGGCGGGCAAGGTGACGGGCAAGAGCACATCGCCCAGCGCCGCCACGACGTAGTCCGCGGTGCCAACGGCATCGGCGACCTCCTTGAGCGTAACCGCCAGCGCCAGGATGATCGCGCCAATGGTGACGCCACGGCAGCCATCCACAAAGCCGTCGATGGCGTCTTGCAGCTCCATGCCTTTGGCCAGGGCAATGCCCATCCCCGCCAGCACGGCCAGCACGAAGGCTTCGGCAATGAGCAGCGTGGGGTCGTCGGTGCGGCCCAGGTAGAAGTAGGTGACCATGTACGGAATGATGGCCACGCCCAAGAGGAGCCCGATGGGACCAAAGAAGTCCACCAGGCCCGGCTGGTAGCGTTCGGGCACTTTCATGTTCGTAAGGTCGTCGGCGGCGAGCGGGTTGGCATCGTCGCGGTCGAGTTTGCCGGTGGAGCGACTGCGCTTCATGGCCGCGCGCATCTGCTTGCCGGGCACGAAGGGCAGCTTTTCCCATGCAAACAAGAGCGTGATGCCGATCGCAAAGATCGCGTAGAAGTTGTAGGGGAGCGACGAGAAGAAAAATGCGATGCCCTCCTGTGAGGTCTCGAAGAGGGGAATCGTACCGGCTACGAGTCCGCCCACGTAGATGGGCCACACGTTAAACGGAATGAGTGTGGCGGCGGGCGAGGCCGTCGAATCCACCATATACGACAGCTCCTCGTGCGACACGTTGTGCTCGTCGGAAATGGGGCGGACGGTGGCGCCGGTGAGCACGGTGCTTACAGTGCCGCCCTGGTGGAAGACAAGGCCCATGATCCACGCGAAGAACTTGGCCGAACGCGGGCCGCGCACGATGAATCCGCTGGCCCAACGTGCGAATCGCAGCGCCCCACCGGTGCGTGTCCACAGCCCAATGAGTCCGCCCAGCGCCCACAGGTAGACCAGCAGAATGAGCGCGAAGTCTTCGGTGCCGATGGCGGGGATGAGATACGCCTGCACAATGTTCAGTTCGCCCGCCACCACGCCGCCCACGGCGATGCCCAAAAACAGCGCGCTCACGACCTCGCGGGTATAGAATGCCATCACAATCGCCACAAACGGCGGCAGGAGCGACCAGACGCCGTAGTGGCCGTCGGTTTCCGGGATGTGACCACTCACGCCCACGGCCCCGCCAATCAGTAAGATGGCCACGCCGATAAACAGCCAGCGCGTGCGATACGACGCCGGGTCGTCGGTGGCATCGTTGGGCGAAGCGAACAGAAGCATAGCATCAAATCGTAAAAACAGAGAGCACGGACATCCCATAGTAACAGATGCAGAGCGGCATGTCCAGCACCGCAGGGCGTTTCATGTATAGATAGCGCCACCGTGTAACGCACGTGCTATAACGCATTAAAAGCGGAAAGAGGTAACGTAGGCGTCGAATGTGGTGTGAACGAAAGAATATTGAGGACGTGCGTAAGGGCAGAGACATATACATTTCCTAATGCCTTTGTACTGCTATGCTTCGTTTTAAACCGCTCGTGTGGACCGTTATGGCGGTCCTCTTTCTTGGGCTTGTTGCCTGCGACGATGACAACCCGGTCAGTGATGATCCAGACCCCGATCCCGATCCGGACCCCATGCAGACAATTGGTGATATCGTGGGCGAGGATGACAACTTCTCAACGCTGCTTACGGCGCTTGAAGAAGCCGAACTCGCCGGTGCACTTACCGATGAAGAGGCTACCTTCACGGTGTTTGCTCCGAATAACGACGCATTTGAGGCCATCAATACCGAGGTCCTGCTCGGGCAGGGCGATGCGCTCGAAGAGGTGTTAGAATACCACGTTGTTCCCGACCAGGCCCTGGCAGCGTCTGAGCTTGAGGACGGCGAAAACACCGTCGAAACGCTTTCGGGCGATGAACTCACCATTGAGGTCACGGATGACGGCGTCTTCATCGAAGGCTCCGAGGTCATTCAGACCGATGTGGAAGCGGCCAACGGCATCATTCACGTGCTCGACCGCCCCCTTCTGGGCAATCAGAATCTGGCGAACACCGCCTGGTTCGTAAACGAAACTGAGGAGCTGTACAACGCGGTGGTCGGTGCCGAACTGGACGAGGCGTTCGTCGGCGCCGAGGGCTGGACGGTCTTCGGGCCGAACAACGACACCTTCGAAAACGCCGACCTGAGCGGATTCTCTGACGAGGAAGTCCAGCAGATCCTGGAGTATCATGTGTACAACGAGTCGGTGGTTGACTCGGGCGAATTGCTGAGCCTCCTGGAGGACAACGACGGCGAAGTCAACATCGAAACGCGGCAAGGTGAGAACCTGACCATTGCGCAAGATGGCGATCAGATCGTGTTCAATGGCGGACAAGCCACGCTCGACACTGATAACCTGGATTACACGGCCAGTAACGGCATTCTGCATGTGATCGACGGCCTGCTGCTTCCGCCAAGCATTGCCGAAGCCAACGCCGATGCCATCTCGTACGATCTGGCCGCGCAGTCGAACGACGGAGCCATTGCCGACGGCGTAGAAGGCACCGCCACGTTCTGGCGCCTGAGCGATACGCAGACGCTCGTTACGCTGGAACTGACCGACGGCGCGACCGGAGCCGACGTCTCACATCCCGCGCACATTCATCAAAACAGCGCCGAAGACGGAGGTGACATCGAATACTATCTGACGCCGATTGATGGCACCGACGAGGGCGCCTCAAGCGCACGCGTGATCGACGTGCCGTTCGACGACCTGACCGACTTCAACGGCTACATCAACATCCACGAGAGTGTAGACAACCTGGGCACCGTCGTTTCGCAGGGCAACATCGGCGCCAATGCCTCGGGTTCGGTCGAAGACGGACTCGACTTTGTTGAATCGCCGCGCACCACCGATTACGACCTGGATGCAAACGCCAACGACGGCAGCGTAGCGCCCGACGGGGTGCCGGCCACGGCCACGTTCCGCGAGCTTAACGACGACCTCACCCTCGTCACGCTCAACATGAACATCGACGGCGCCACCGGAGCCAGCGTCTCGCACCCGGCACACATTCACAACGGAAATGCGACAGAAGGGGGGGGTATCGAGTACTACCTTAGCCCGATTGACGGAGGCGACGAGGCCTCCCGCAGCAGCAAGATCGTGGATGCGTCGTACGACACGCTGACCGGCTTCGACGGCTACATCAACATCCATGAAAGCGTAGCCAATCTGGGCGAAATCGTCTCGCAAGGCAACATCGGGTCTAACGCCGACGATGACGATTCGGGCAACGCTGACGTCACCGTCACGATCGACAACAACGGTTCGTCCTCGTGGAGCGTGACCAACGTAGACGGCGAAAGCGGCGTGGCTGGATCGGGAGACAACCCAGACCTCAACCTCACCGTGGGCACGCGCTATCGCTTTGTGAACAACGGTGGTAGCAATCATCCGCTGGGCTTCCAGAACGGCAGCGCCGAGTACCTGCTCAACCAGGACGGCGACGGTAGCCTCGAAGAGGATGACAGTATCAACTACGAAGAAGATGACGACGGCGTCACGTTTACCTACACGCAAGACCTCGCCGACGCAGTCGCCACGTACCGCTGCACGGTACATGGCTCTATGGAAAGCTCGGTGCAGACCAATAATTAACGGCTGCATCCATCTGTAGAACAGGGGTTTACAAATCAAAAAGTCCCCGGCATGCCACTATGGCCTGTCGGGGACTTTCGTATTTTAGGGCAGTTTATTTAGGGGGGAAGCGGAGGTCGGCTGCCTCAACCCGTATCCTACCCAGGCCTCCGAGGGAGCGGCTCTGTAGCGCAATTTCGGTCGTTGGAGGCGAAGGCAGCTGCATCCTTTTCGGAGTTACCCTAACGCCACAGACGAAGGACATTGGTCCCATCCCTGTGGCCCCAACTGCTGTTGGTAGAGGAGGCAGAGGTGAGTGGGGGCAGCCTGCAAAAAAAGTGCTTGGGGAGGCAAGATGAGGGAGGCTGCTCGCATCCCCGGCGGTTTGTGCGTATCCCCCTCAGTCGCTGGAGCGGACAGCTTCCCTCTCCAGGGGAGCGGGTTGAGGCTTGTCCTTCGTTCCTCGCACGTCAAGATCATCCTGACGAAGGTGGAGGAAGGATCTCAACGCCCACCTTGCCACGTTGGGCACACCCTTCGGTGGAGCGCGCTGGATCCCGGATCAAGTCCGGGATGACGCGACCTGAAATACACTCTCATAGCCGACGCCCGCTTGCGTTCCCGGCGATCTGTGGGCCGACTACTGTCGGCACTGCACGTGTCCTGGACAGCACGGCATGCGTACCGATCTTGGTTTGCCCCAAACAATCACGCATGACACAGCACTATTGCTCTGTCAGGTAGTCGCTAATCCTGAAGTGATTGGGACTTGATCGTGATTGGCGTTATCAGATGGAGGCATAGATTACTTCGTGCGTACCACAGGCATGACCTTCGGCCCTCGCTTCGCTCGGCTCCGGATCAGCGACGCCAGGGGCGCCTTGCCTGTCCTGAACTCGATT
>NZ_JAWOAR010000208.1:0-2885 GCF_046498435.1 Longimonas sp.
CTGGAGCGCTGATCGGAGGAGGTGGTCGATCCAACCGTCAGGGCATCGTCTACGCGGGCCGGCGAGGCGTTGCAGGCATCCGTGTTGTCGTTGCCGGCAGCGGCCACAACGAGAATACCATCGCTCACGGCATTTTCGACAGCATTATCGAGCGACGTGCTGGCACCACCGCCCAGGCTCATGTTCGCCACAGCTGGGGGTTGGTGGTTTGCTGCGACCCAGTCCACACCGTCAATAACTCCGCTCATAGTGCCGCCGCCGTCACAGTCGAGCACCCGAACAGCGTGCAAGGTGGCATCTTTGGCAACGCCATACGAGCTACCGCCCACGGTACCAGCCACGTGTGTGCCGTGTCCGTTGCAGTCTTCGCCGTTCTGGCCATCGTTAAATGCATCGAAAGAGTTAACAGCACGTCCGCCAAAGTCGTCGTGGCTGGTATTGATGCCGGTGTCAAGGATGTACGCGTTTACACCGCTTCCGGTAGCATCGTACGTGTAGGTATCATCGAGTCCGGAGCGCTGATCAACGCGGTCGAGTCCCCACGGGGCATCGGACTGCGTATCAACGGCGTGCACCGTCTGATCTTGCTCAACGAAGTCTACATCGGGATGTGCTTCGAGCGCTTCGGCTTCCGATTCGGACAGGTTGGTAACCGAGAAGCCGTTCAGCGCATAGCCGTAAGTGCTGCGCACTTCTGCCGCAGTCGCCGATTTGGCGCTTAGCAGCGATTCGGCTTGGGTAACGCGGTCGGCTTCGCTTTTCGCAGCGACCTGATCATCGTCATAAACCACGATGTACTGCCCTTCGATGGGCGTGCTGACGTTGCCTGTTGGTAGTTCTGTAGCAGAAGGTTCATCCGCAGGGGGCGTTGTACTCATGTTCACAGGAGCCGCCTCGCGCCCATCGTCCTCAGCCATTCCCGACGATGAATCGTCGCATCCGGCCCAGATCAAAGAGGCTGCAAGCACAGCTCCAAGCAAAAGATTACGGAAAAGGGGGTGGGTGTTCATAAGAAAGTATTTTCTTACGCAAAAGAAAAAAACGACCCATCCGCCGTGAAAACTACATACGTAAGGGCGGCCTGGTGGAGCCGCCTCACGCTTTCATCAACAGATGTTGGCACCACGTTAACAGTCGCGTTACACTATGTAAACCATTCATTACAATTTACTTAAATCATCATAGTCTGGTGTGGGCGTGTTAATTTACTACTATCGTAGAAAGGAACCTTGGGCAGACTGCGCGCGGTGTACAAAAAATGGTGCCCGCGCAATGATGCGTCCTGTGTGAAGCTATGCATCAACCAGACAGAATTCGCGGTTGCCGGTAGCATTCGACCCGATACGACTTGTATGTTGGAATGCATTGCTTCGCCTCCCTTACGCCCCTTGTTTGCTATGATCGACCGTTATACCCGCCCTGAGATGGGCCGCCTCTGGAGCATTGAACAGCAGTTTCAGTCGTGGCTCGATGTGGAACTGGCTGCTTGTTGGGCCTGGAGCGAAATCGGTGCGATTCCGCCTGAAGACGTGGAGCTTCTCTACGAGAAGGCGGATTTCGACGTGGATCGCATCCGCGAGATTGAGAAGGAGACCAAGCACGATGTGGTCGCATTCACCCGTGCGGTCAGTGAAACGCTCGGTCCCGAAAAGAAGTGGGTGCACTACGGCCTTACCTCGACCGATGTGGTGGATACGGCGTACATGGTGCGCATGCGCAAGGCCAACCGCCTCATCCGCACGCAACTCGATGCGCTCATTGATCAGCTGGCCGAGCGCGCCCATGAGCACAAGCATACCCTTACAATGGGCCGCACCCACGGCGTGCATGCCGAACCCACCACGTTTGGACTGAAGCTGGCCCGCTTCTATGACGAGCTGACCCGCCAGCGCGATCGATTCGACCGCGCCGCCGAGGAGATGCGCGTGGGCAAGCTCTCGGGGGCTGTGGGCACCTTTGCGCACATCCCACCCGAGGTGGAGCGCCTAACGTGCGAGCGCCTCGGATTACGACCGGCCCCCATCTCTACGCAGATCCTCTCGCGCGATCGGCATGCGAACTACCTGGGCGTGCTCGCGGGCATCGGGGCTACGATAGAGAAAATCGCGGTTGAGATTCGCCACTTACAGCGCAGCGAAGTGCGGGAAGTAGAGGAGTCGTTTGGATCCGGACAGAAAGGATCGTCGGCCATGCCTCACAAGCGGAATCCAGTAGGTTCGGAGAACCTGACGGGATGCGCCCGGCTCTTGCGCGGATACATGGTGAGCGAGTACGAAAACGTGGCGCTCTGGCACGAGCGCGACATCTCGCACTCCTCAGTCGAGCGCGTGGTGCTGCCCGATGCGACCACCATTGTGCACTACGCCTTGCGTCGCATGGCGGGCATTATCGAGCGCCTCACGGTGTACCCCGATACTATGCGCGACAACATGGAGCGTACCTATGGCCTCTACAACAGCCAGCGCCTCATGCTGAAGCTGATCGACGCGGGCCTCTCGCGCGAGGATGCCTACGACCGCGTGCAGCCCCTGGCCATGCAGGCGTGGGAGGAGCAGCGCGCCTTCCACGACATTGTGCGCGAGGCCGACGCCATCACCGAGCACCTCTCGGAGGAGGCGATCGACAAAGTCTTTGATCCCAGCTACCACGTGCGTAACGTGGACCTTATCTTTGACCGTGTAGGGCTGGCGTAGTCTGTGCCGGACCCATGGAGCGGAGAGCGGACTTCCGCCATGCCCTCACGGCGCTTCGTCGGGCGTACTGTCGTCGGTGGGGCGTGGGGGGAGCGGCTGGTCGTCGAGCGACCAGCGGTAGGAGCCTTCGGTGCGGCGCTTTTCGTCTTCGCTGAGGCCGCGGTAGCCGTACGGCGGTTTGCGCAGCTTGCG